>JBCBCD010000637.1:3777-4639 GCA_038530915.1 Bacteroidota bacterium | reverse complement strand
ATTTCATTAATTGGTAACAAGTTTTTCCTTTGTGCAGTCGCAATTTTAGGTAGGAAAACTTTGTTAAAGTTCTGCGTATCGTAATAGCCAACTTTATACGGAGTATTTTTTGCCTTTATTCTTGTTAGTGGCCTAAATATGTTGTTTAATTCTTCGTTGCTAAACTCTTTCTTCGCTACCTTAATACTTTCTTCATCCAAAGGATTAGTGAAAATGTTTTCATGATATTTCTCAACAATACTAGATTTTAGCTTGTTTACTTTTTCATCCTCTCCCGTCCTATTCAAAAAGTCATTAGCTAAAGAAAATTTGAAACTTCCATAAGAAGAACCTGTTATCAATGGATTGGCCAATTTTTCAAATGCTTTTTCTGCTTCCTCAGAATATTCAATGTCAGAAGTCATTCTTGAAAACATGCTTGATGCATAAGATTTTAATGATTTAAGAAAGTTATTACTAAAATCTCTTATCATTTCCAGACTAACAGAACCGCCAAATATTGGATTTGCAGGTTCTAAAACATAATGAATACTTTTCTGCCTTAACATATTAAGATAGTTGTATTCATTACTGGCATGATAGGGAGACATATTTTTTAATGCAACTGAAATTTCTAAAGCATCGTTTAATTGAGATTTTATCATCTCATCCTCAACATTAAGTAAACCAAAAAAAATGAATTCTTGTGCATCATCAATAAGTCCTGCTTTCAAATTTAGAAACGCGGCACTTCTTATGAGAACACTTCTGGTGGGCTCAAGTTCTGGTTTGTCAAAATAAAATTTGGCTACTTTACTTTCAAGTTCCGCAGTGGATCGATCCTTCCGGGTCAAGGCGAGCGATGGGCCCGGATCGGAGGCGC
>JBCBCD010000637.1:0-3767 GCA_038530915.1 Bacteroidota bacterium | reverse complement strand
GCCTTAAATGAATAATCCATAGCTTCTTGATGCAGTTGCTTCGCTTTCATCAATGAATCTCTCTTATAGTTTGTGGTTGACTAAACAAAGTAACAATAACAGATGAAGATTTATCTTTTTTTGCTCCCCTATTTATTTGTCCATGTTTAATCTTAATTCTCTTTTTCAAAGTATTTGATGGTGTCTCTTTCAAAATACCAGAAATTTCAACATAATGAAAATCATCCAAAAAATTTAGGTCATCATCACTAGGTTCCTGATTTTTAAATCTATAGTCTACACCATCGCCAATTTCAGATTGTTCAACATAACCGAAATCAGATAAAACCGACATTAGAAAAAATGCCAGAGCAACACCTCCATGATTGGCCATATCAACATTTTCTACCATTGCTGAAGCGGAAAAATCCGAATCCCATTTTAGTTCTAGAGTTTCAGACTTGTTAGCGTTTACAACTTCAATGTTTGCTTTAGAACCATTGTGAAATTTATTCAACGCAACTGCGGCCCATTGATTTCCAACTATTATCTGTTCTTTTGTTGGTCCTTTGAGTTTATCTATGGTTTCAGATAAGCTATGCGATTTCATAGACGATTCTATTTAAAACTTATTTCCAATTATGATGTTTCTTTCAATTCTAAATCCGAACAGATTTCTTTAAAGATTTCGCAAGGATTGACATCAATCGCCAAGGCAATTAAGTACAACTCATCTGCTCTAAGTTTTGTTTTCTTATTATTTGACAGCTCACTTAGCCTAGTTTTACTAATACCTGTTTTTCTGGAAACATCTGAGCGATTCACCGATTTCTTGGCCAGAAATAATCCTAATTCAGTCATTATTATCTGATTTTCAGTTCATAAAGTTACTTTATAAGGAATATTTATCCGAAAATCTAAAATTTATAGTATCATATTGTCCGTTTTTCAATATATTTATTCCGATTATCGGAAAATTTGATACTAATTTCTTACACATGAAACAAGAAAAGAATGAATTAAGCAACGATGACCTCACCCCCCTACTCTATTATATCCATGAATGCCATGAAGGAGACCTACTATCTTTTTCCAATAGCTTGGACAAAGCTGTTTTTATGTTCCACTTTCTTGTTCAGGATACTTTTACAGATTTTGAAAGACAAAATTGTTGTCATATTCTCTTTGAACTTAAGGAGGCTGTTATGGAAATTTACTTAAATATGGAAAAGGGTATTTAGTCTAGCTTTCCATTCCATACACATTTCTCTCCCCTACTTCGTAGGCTCGTTAAATAAGTATTCCATTACCTTTTCTAGAGAAGCTTTTAGAAGAACTTTTCAGGGAAATCTAGTGAAGTGACCTTTGCTTTTCCAAAGCAAAGAAACATAATGCGGTACATTATAGTGCAAATTCATAAATCTAAGCATCAAGCCTTACATATCCCTGAATTCATCTTTGTTTTGAAGATTTGTCTAACTTTATTCAAAAGAACCTTTCAGAATCCATGACTCAACTTAAAAGAGCACTTTTTATTTTGCTCGGTATGGCTGCCCTTCAAACTGTTTCCGCTCAAAAGCTTTGGGAAATGGAACAAAAGCCTGGTGGAAATCCCAATAATAAGACGTTTACTTCCGGCAAAAATTCAGTTGAATTCTATGCTTGGGGCATTAGAAATGGAAGACCGGGAAATCCTATATTGTCCGTTCATGGTAGGCCCTTCACCTTTAAGGGAAAATGCGCTTCCCAAATCAAATTAAAAGGCTTATATGGCTCGCTTTATGCCCCAAAACCGGGATACCCCAACGACACCCCAGATTTGAGTCGTTTTAAGGAAACAAGAAGTGGAAAAGATCTCTTGTTAGACGACAAGCTAAAACCATATATAAAGGGATTTTTAGATCAATGCGATGAGTTGCAGGATATCCTTATCGAATTGCAGGTAGCGGTTGTGGGAGAACGCAATTATATAAGCTACAAAGGCTATTTGAACAAAGACACAAATTGGAAACTCGTCGACGGCCAACCGGCTCCACGGGAAGACTATGTCGCCAATTTACGAGTAGGTCCGATGCTAGGAAGTCGCGATTATTTAGCCATAAGCTATAGTGGTCCTTGCGAAGAAGAAATGTCCGTTGTTATTGCTCCTGCTGACGGGAAACTACCCAGAAAAACGGGCTTTTCCATACACCAATATGCTACGTTTTTTGGTTTTGAAAACGTTGCCCGTCCTTTTATAGAAGTTGCCCGAAATGAATGCCTTAATGTCAAGAAAATCAATTTTTTGCTGGCCTATGTTCCCGATAGCTATTATTGCCCCAAAGGGGAGATTTGCCAATTAACGGCTGCAGAAGCCAATGATTGGACGTTGGAAAGGCAGGGCTTTAAGTTTAATGACCCTGATTTGATGACGAATTATGCCGACGTGATTAAGTTTTTGGAGGCAGGGGACTTTGCTTCATTTGAGAACTATACTAAATATTTCAAACTGTTCTTCACGGACTACATGGAACTGTATTCCGAATTCTGCCGCGCAAACATTAAAGACCCTGTGAAGCTTGAGCTATACACGTTTGAACAGCGTTATGACGAGAACGGTTTTTTGATTTCGGAGGAGCAACGTGGACCTCCTGCCGAGATGTACATTGAGAAGGCGCATGCCAAACGCTTTAACGCTTTTTTTAAGCAAAACGTGATGACTCAATTCAACAATATCATGATGGGCTATTTCAACGCTTCCAAAAAAGGCAATATGAACCCTTTGGTCAGGGCGATTCTTTCCCAGGAATCTGACCGAAAATATATCAAGTCTTTTTTGCAGCAGGGATGTGATTCAGAACGGTCGAAAAAACTTCATGAAAACATCATCGCTTTTTCAACAAGGATATAGCGCTCCATAATTAATATGTTATCGCAAGCGACAAGCGATAAAAAAAGCGTCACTCAGCACATCATGGAACAGATTAAGATTTCCATAATCAGACATGGAACCTGTATTGAGCCAGCCGAAGTATAAAATTGCTTCGGAATTCGTTTTCGGGTTAAATAACCTTACAAAAAGACTTATTGTTGCAGACTCACCCGAACCGCATTCATTCCTTTTTGGCCTTTTTCCAGTTCAAAAGTTACCTTGTCGTTTTCATTGATTTCATCAATTAGACCTGAAACATGAACAAAGTGTTTTTCTTGGGTTTCGGTGTCCATAATAAAACCAAACCCTTTTGAGTGGTCAAAGAACGCCACCTTACCTTTTCGTATTGGGTCAAATTCCTCTTCTACTTTTTGTGGTATGCCCAATACAATTTCAGAGGCATCAATCTCCTCTTCCTCTCTTGGTTCAGGAGGTGTTGCCGTTAGATTCCCAAACTTATCGACATAAGCGAAGGGTATGCCCCCATCGCTCTCTTTGGCTTCCGCCCTTCGGGCTTCCTTTTTCTTTTGTTTTTCTTCGCGTTTTTTTTGCCTTTTCTTTTCTTTCTCTCGTTTGCTAAAAGTTTGTTGTGATTTTGCCATGTATGGGTTTATGCCGTTAATGTAGTTGATTTATTTTCGAACCGAGCATTCTGGTAAATAAAAAAGCCCATCTGAACCAGATGGGCTTACAGGAATTAGATTCTATGAACTTAGATGACCCTTACGTTTACTGCATTCAATCCTTTTTTTCCTTGCTCTAAATCAAACTCAACTTGGTCACCTTCGCGAATTTCGTCGATTAATCCAGAAACATGTACAAAGTGCTCTTTATCTGCACCTTCCTCGTTGATGACACCAAAGGTTTTGGTTTCATC
>JBCBCD010000636.1:0-4645 GCA_038530915.1 Bacteroidota bacterium | reverse complement strand
ATCAAGATTACTCAATTCAGAAAAGAATTTTCAAAATATCCGGAGCATTTTGAGTTTCGACTCCTCCATACCGGCCAGCATTATGATAAAAATATGTCTCAGGTCTTCTTTGAACAGTTGAAGCTGCAAGAACCTGATTACTATATGGGGATACAAGCAGGCCATCCTGCAGACCAAATGGGAAGAATTATTAGTGGATTGGTACCGATTATCCAAGCGTATCAACCCAACCTGATCATGGTAGTAGGAGATGTAAATTCCACCTTTGCAGCAGCCTTAGCTGCGAATAAGTTTGGGATTAAAATTGCGCATGTTGAATCTGGTTTAAGGAGTAGATATAGAGATATGCCGGAAGAAATCAACCGCATTCTTACGGATGAGATTACCGATATCTATTTCATTACTGAGCAAGAAGCTAGAGAAAACTTGGAAGCAGAAGGTAGAGCGGCAGAAAAGATGTTTTTTGTAGGAAATACTATGATTGATACTTTGGTAGCATTTGATGATGCCATCCAGGAGTCTCCTATCTTAGAAAAACTCAATGTAAGTCCACAGCAATATGTCTTGATGACCATGCACCGTCCAAGAAATGTAGATACCAAGGAGCAGCTTTTAAAATTAATCAAACTAATAAAGTATGTAACTTCCAGAACCAAGGTAGTTATCCCAATTCATCCCAGAACAAGAAATCGTCTGGTGCAATTTAATTTATGGGATACTTTTCAACAGATTCCCGATCTGGTAATAACAGAACCCTTAGGATACCTTGATTTTCAAAAATTAATCTCTCAATCTAAGTTTGTTTTAACGGATAGTGGCGGAATACAAGAAGAAACCACATTCCGTCAGGTACCTTGTCTTACGCTACGTCCTTCTACAGAACGGCCAATTACGGTTACATTGGGTTCTAATGAATTGATAGATTTTGACCTGGATAAGTTAAAAGAGAAAATTGACTCTATTGAAAATGGAACTTTCAAAAAAGGAAGCATCCCTCCTATGTGGGATGGTCAGGCTACAAAAAGAATTGTCGCATCCTTAAAGGAAAAGTTTTATAAAGAGTCTTAGCTCAATTTAGCTAACCACTTTTCTACTTATTGCGATAAGTCCAAATAGGGGGCCTATGGCCAAAAACAAGTAAATCATTGTAACATCCATAGTCGTGTACAATAAAGTGATCAATTGTATGCTAAAGATGGTAAGGGCAAATCCAATACAGTTAACTATAGTCAAGGCCGTTCCTTTGATTTCTGCTTCAGCATTTTGGGCAACCAAGGTGGAAAAAAGTGGTGAATCAGCAATGACTACCAATCCCCAGAAAAAGAGAAAGCCAACAAATAAATAAGGCAATTCTACAGTAAATAGTAAGGGGGAAAGCAAACAACAAATGCCTGAAAACAATAAGGCTGTGAAAGCAGTTCTTTGTGTACCTGCGATATAGGATAAGTATCCACCGATGACACATGCAAATCCACCCAAACCAATAATTAAGAAGGATAAGATGGGGATATTCACTGAAGTGCCATGTAGGTCATTGTATGTCTTCAGCATGATGGGAACAAAAGCCCAGAACGCATATAATTCCCACATATGACCGAAATATCCAAATGCAGCTGAACGGAACTTACGATTTTTGAATACATTAAAAAAGGCTGAAATATCCAGACTCTGGCTTCTCTTGCGATAAGGGCCATCAGGAACCATTAAAAGCATAATTGTTCCACCAAAAATGGAAAGTGAAGAAGTAGAAATGACTACAGATTGCCAACTAAAGTACTGAGTAAGGTTTTTCAATAAATGAGGAAAAGCAGTCCCTACTACTAATGCGCCTACCAAAAAGCCCAGAGACCTACCCAGGCCTTCATTATAATAATCAGTCGCTATTTTCATTCCTACCGGGTAAATACCAGCCAACATAAAACCTGTGAAAAAACGCAAGAGGAGTAAGCTTTGCATGCTATTTCCAGGCCAGATCATGCCTAAGTTGAAAAAAGCCGCAATTACTGCACAAGCAAAGAATACTTTTGAAGGAGAAAATCGATCTGCCACCGTCAAAAGGGCAAACGTCAAAGTACCGCTAATAAAACCGAATTGTACTGCTGAGGTCAAATGACCTAAGGCACTTTCCGCTAATTTAAAATTGGCTACCAGCTCACTCATGACCGCATTCCCTGCAAACCAAAGAGAGGTACAACAAAATTGTGAGATCACAATGGTGGCTAATATATGTTTGGGTCCTTTCATAATCTGGTTAACTTGGTTGGGCTAAATGGGCAATAAAAAATTTGTAGTTTTAAGAGGTTTCAAAATGAAGTTGTTTAAGGTTTTCTGCTGTCAGCGAGCATAAAGGCTTATGGTTCCTGGCAAAGCTCATTTTTCATTTCGTCCGTACGGACGGGATTAAAAATAGCTGAAGTCCAGTGGCCATAATGCTTTGTGTGCAGGTAAGTGAGAAAACCTTAAATAACTTCAATATAATAACCATTTAAGGCGATAAATTATCGACTTTTTAAATGTCTTCTGTATTAAGATTAGTGAAAAAACTTCAAAACATGAAAATCCATCTCACTCTATTTTGCTTACTGGCATTGTTGTGCCTACCCATGTCAAATGTGGAAACACAGACCAGTTCTAATAAGCCCATGTATGGCGAAGAATTTTACGGAAAATACGAATGGCGAAATATCGGACCCTATCGTGGTGGTCGCTCCTTAGGTTGTGCGGGTAGCCCAGGACGTCCTAACGAATATTACTTTGGAGCTACTGGTGGCGGTCTTTGGAAAACAGTAGATGGTGGAACTGAATGGATGCCTGTTACTGATGGACAGGTGACCAGTTCTTCTGTAGGAGCTGTTGCTGTAGCAGAAACCAATCCTGATATAGTTTATATAGGAATGGGAGAAGTACAGTTGAGGGGTAGTATCACACAAGGAGATGGTGTTTACAAAACCACAGATGGTGGTAAGACATGGCGCCATTTGGGACTAAAAGAAACGCAAGCGATCTCAAGAATTAGAATCCATCCTACCAATCCTGACATTGTTTATGTGGCGGCATTGGGTCATCCTTATGGGGACAATGAAGAACGTGGTGTCTTCCGTTCGATGGATGGTGGAAATACCTGGGAGAAAGTTTTATATGTAAGCGATAAAGCAGGAGCGGTTGATCTAATTATTGATCGGACCAATCCCAAAGTTATTTATGCGAGTACTTGGCAGGTATACCGCAAAGCTTGGAAAATGTGGGGTGGCGGACCGGATTGTAAATTGTTTAAATCTGTGGATGGTGGTGACAATTGGATTGATTTGACTCAAAACCCAGGTATGCCCGAGGGACCTATTGGTAAAATTGGTGTCACAGTTTCACCTGCAAACCCAGACCGTGTTTGGGCTATAGTGGAAGCAAACGAAGGTGGTGTTTTCCGTTCTGATGATGGAGGGTGGACCTGGAAGCGTACCAATAGTGAACGTAAATTAAGACAAAGAGCGTTTTATTACTCACGTGTTTATGCAGATCCGTGGGATGAGAATATTGTGTATGGGTTGAACACCAGAATGTATAAGTCCTATGATGGTGGAGTTACCTTTGATGAAATAGTACTAACGCCACATGGTGATAACCACGATTTATGGATCGATCCTAATAATCCTCAAAGGATGATTAATTCTAATGATGGAGGTGGCAATGTTTCCATTAATGGAGGAAAAACCTGGACAGAGCAGGATTTTGTTACTACACAATTGTACCACGTAATGACAACCAGCGATGTTCCATATCATGTTGCGGGTGCTCAACAGGATAACAGTACCGTTGCTGTACCAAGTGACGGATGGAGGCACCGTCAGGCAAGAGGACCGAATAAAGGTTGGTATTATGCTGTAGGAGGAGGTGAAAGTGGTTGGATTACCCAGCATCCTACCAAACCGGATATTTTTTATGCGGGTAGCCAGGGGGCTTTATTGACTCGATACGATAGAAGCAATGGACAAATCAGAGACATACAAGTATATCCACGCTTTTTCTCCGGTGAGCCAGCAAGCGCTTTGCCAGAACGTTGGCAGTGGACTTTCCCTATTATGTTTGCACCACAAGATCCTTCCATTATGTATACCTGTTCTCAACATCTTTGGAAGACGACGGATGATGGCCAAAGTTGGGAGAAAATCAGTCCTGATTTAACTTATGCTGATCCTGAGACTTTAGGAAAAACAGGTGGTATCATTACAATGGATATGAACGGACCGGAAATCTATGCGACCATATTTGCATTGGCTCCTTCCTTCCATGATATCAATACCATATGGACGGGTTCTGACGATGGTAAAGTACACATAACACGAGATGGAGGCAAAAACTGGAAAGACATAACTCCCAAGGAATTACCAAAATATTCCAGAATTAGCATTATTGATGAATCGCGTCATCATCCAGGTACTTTATACCTTGCTGCCAATCGCTATCAGGTGGACGATCGGGAGCCTTATGTTTTTAAAACGACTGACTATGGAAAAACCTGGACAAAGATCATCAATGGGATAGAACCTGGTCATTTTGCACGAGCAGTAAGGGAAGATCCGATTCGCCCGGGCTTATTGTTTTTAGCAACAGAACATGGAGTGTATATGTCATTTGATGCATCAAATGA
>JBCBCD010000635.1:0-4651 GCA_038530915.1 Bacteroidota bacterium | reverse complement strand
TCCTCATATGTTATTATTTGATTCAACCCAGAGTCTAATTAAGAGTATGTTTAAAATTTATCGCACAGTGAAAATCAATAGTTTATAGAAGTTAGAAATTTAAACATGCTCTTAGTGTGATTTTAAAGTTTAATTCGTGCAACTTTTTTGTTCAGTCTATTTCTTTAATTAAAGAAGGCAATATTAAGCTGTAATTATATTGGTTATAATTTTATTTGAGTCCATTTGCAATACATCAAACTGAAAATTTCATTTAAAATAATTAACCTTATAAACTACTACTATGCTACCACACAAATTGCTTTTAAGCAACAAAAAGCATTTCTCTGCTTTCTTGATGTTATTCCTATTATGTTGTATTGGCATCGATTTACACGCTCAAATTGCTTACGATAATAATGGAATTGGAATCAAAATGGAAGAGGAAATAACGTCATTCACAGTTCCTGCAGGTTTTAACCGCGTATTAATTGTTCATGCTGCACATTTTGGCAACAATCTTGGTGCTACTTTTGGCGATCGATCAGAAGATTTAACTTTTTCAATAAAAGATGCAGACTGGCTAGGTCGGAGCACCATTTATGTGTTTAAATTGGGTACTGGTTGTGAAGTAAGTGGAATGATTACTGTCAAAACTGGTGGTGGAGCAGGTAATGCTCGTGTTATTTGGGCAGGATCTTTCCAAAATGTAAATCAGACAGATCCGGTAAAGGATTCAGGTGCTAATACTGCGGCAGAATCTGCCGAAGCATCAATTATCAGTGGATTAGTAAATGAGGTTGATATGGATGTCATTATTGATGCCATCTCAGTAGGAGGTCCTTCTACAACGGTAGATCGTATCGGTAAACCTGGAGGAGGAACAATTTTGTACGAAAAAATCTTTTCTGGTGATGCTATTAGAACAGTAGCAAGATTAAGGCCTGCTCCTGGAGGAGAAGCAGAGTCGAGGTTCAATGTTGAAGGTAGGTTTAACAAGCCTCATGTAGCTATTGTTTTAGATGGGGTAGATGCTGTTACAAATCCAATTAGTCCTACTTTTCCTTCAATTTCAGGGATAGTGGATGAAGATCCAACTGATTGCATAGATAACGGAACAATTACTATAAATGCCTCAGGTACGAACTTAGAGTACAGTATTAACAATGGCACTAGTTTTCAGTCTAATAATTTTTTCTCTGGCCTTGCAGCTGATAACTATAATATTATTGTACGTGAAGTAGGGGTTGTGGGTTGTGATGCCATGGGTAGTGCGAGTTTGTCTGCTCCAAGCGCTCCTGAAATAACCAATGTAGTTGATGGAGATCCAACAGACTGTGCTTTAAATAACGGAACGATTACCATTAATGCCACAGGTTCGAATTTAGAGTACAGTATTGATAACGGAGTACAATTTCAAGCAAATAATTTTTTCCAAAACTTAGCTTCAGGTGATTTCAATATTGTTGTACGTGAAGTTGGTACAGAAAACTGTACTGATACAAGAAATATTACTTTATCTGGGCCTGTTGCTCCTACCATTACAAATGTAAGTACAATCAATCCAAGAGATTGTGAACTGGATAACGGTACGATAACAATTAATGCAGTAGGTAATAATTTAGAATACAGTATTGACAATGGAGAAAACTACCAGTCAGATAATTTATTTGATGGGTTGATTGCCGGAGACTATGAAGTTGTCGTTCGCGAGCTAGGTACTAACAATTGTCTTGCCACAAGAAATACTTCATTATCTAATCCATCAACATCAACATCAGGATCTATCTGTAATGATGTTACAATAGAATTGGATGGTTCTGGTACTGCTACTACCACTGCAGAAGCTATTTTTGGTGGATTGATTGGTGGTTGTGATGGCTCTAATCTTGAATTAGATCGCACGTCTTTTGACTGTGGTGATATTGGATCTAATACAGTTGTACTTACTGTAACGGATATTTATGACAATATAAGTACATGCGTTGCAACAGTTACAGTAGAAGCAGGTGTTGCTTTACCTGACGACTTTTCAACAGCTTCTGTAGGACCATCTCTTGGTGATGCAACATATGATTCTTGTGAAGAGCTATTCAGTTTAAGTTCTGAGCAAACAAGTCCTTATGCCACCAGTACAGGTTGGGGCGAGTTTACATATGTTTCTTTAGAAGGAGATTTTACTTTTACTGCGGAAGTAATGAGCTTATCATCAAATGGAGTAGCAGGCTTAATGGTTAGAAAGGAGACTGGATCAGGAGCGGTTATGGGATTTGTTGGCAAATCTGGATACCAAATGACAGGAGGAGCGACCTTAGGTGAAAATGGAAGCGTAATAAGGAGAAGGTCAGGAAGAGCGAGTCGCACTTTGATATTTACTGTAAGTAGAAATGGAAATACAGTAACATTCAAGCAAGGTAGGACGATCTTATTGGTTTTGAGTTTGGATTTAGGTACCAGGGCACAGGCAGGTTTATTTGTTAGTAGCACTAACGATGCTGAAGCAACAGCTAGATTTAGAGAGGTATCGTATTCCACTACAAACACACCAAGTTTTACTCAAGCATCTAATCCTTCTATCAGTAGTGTAAAAAGAGCATTTGAAAAAGTCGAGCTAATGGCATGGCCCAACCCATTACAAGATCAGGTAAATGTCAACCTGAAAAGCATTATTGGTAAGACTGCTGTAATGAAAATATACAATACGATAGGAGAAGTAGTCTATACAAAGAACCTAGGAATGGTGTATGAGCCTTTGCAGCAAATAGATTTAAGCGTTTTAGAAGACGGAGTCTATATAATTAGTATAGAGACAGGAAGTAAATTATTACAAAATAAAATAGTGAAGCAAAACTAATACATTGAAGTTGTTTAAAGTTTTCTTGCTTACCTGCATGCAAAGCATTGTGAATACTGGGCATCAGCTATTTTTCAGATTCAAAGAATAAGGCCCCAACCCCATTCTTGAATAAAACTATGGCTACGAAACTCAAAATGAACTTTGTCAGTATTTACAAGCCATTGTGCTCATTTACGGCAGAAAACTTTAGACAATTTTATTAAGTATTTACTGGATCAGAGAGCAGTATCCCATTATAATTTTATATTTAAGTAGTTGATAGACTGCTTCCTTTTTGGGGCAAGCCAAAAAGGAAGGATCAAAAAAATGCATGGCCTGGAATTAAAACAACAACTCTTCCCACTGCTGATAAGCAGGATGACTTTTTTGATTGGATAGTTTTGAAGCTAATTCTTCCAAAAGTCCTTCTTTTGAAGCTTCATATTTGTCTACTTCTCCATCAAACCATTTTCTGGGGGAACTTCCATTATCGTTTAAGCCCAATGATTTCAAAGAGGATTCAATAGTATTTAAAGCATCACTCCAGTTTTTTACACAAGCCAATTGAGACATGATCAAATAGGATTGAAGTGAATGAGTAGCACTCAACTGATCTTTAGCTTTTTGAATCAACTCAATCGCTTTTTCTATTTTGGCATTGCCATTCTCACTGATAATATTCTGCTTATAGAAAGACTTAATGTCATCAAATAGCTTCATGGCTTCCAATTGTGTAGGTGATCGGTCACTTATGGCATTATCAATCTTTGTTTCCAACTCCCCCAAAGCGTTATAAGCCATATCGTTTTCAATAAAGCCATCTAATGCAATCATAACGGCCTGATCACGAGGGGAAGGTACTTCAGAAGCTGAAAAAGCAACCAATGCTTCACCTGCAGATGTTCTTGCTTTCCCATAGTATTTTAATTTCCATTCGCAAAGTGCCTTAATGGATAAGGCATTTCCAAGTAAATCATCTTTCTGGAGTTGCGGAGCTTTTTGAACGGCTTTTTGTATTTCAGCATAAGCCTGGCTGTAATAAAAGCGAGGACTAATAGAAGTCAGTTCTTGCTGTACGGCATCACTTATATTACCGGCAGCTCCAGGATCAGAGTTTAGATTGACACCAAAAAGTTGTCTGTTTTCTATTTCTGCTCCTTTGCTAAAAGAATCTTGTGCTCGGTCTAAATAATTAAGCTGCGCACAACTGGACAATAAAGCAAGCCCCATACATAGAGCGAGGAATCTTGCTTTGTAAATTTTTAATAGAGGTGTTTTCATTTTATGGTAAAGGTTAATTATGATAGTTCTTGCCTTAGGTAGTCAATAAATTCGTCAGAGTTGGATATAATACCGGCATCTAACTCTCCTATAAGTGGCATCAATTGTTGAATAATCGCATCCACTCTATCCTTGTTCACTCCATCATTACTCAAGCGGAATAAATAATAGTCGAGTAATGCATCTATTACTGAAGGCTGCTGAATGATAGCAATGGCTTCAATAGATGAAATTTCCTGATACAACAACTTGAATAACTCCGTCAATATGTACTTGATCGCTATGGTAGCTTCATCTACAGCAGTTGATCCAATTGCTGCTAAAAACTCTGCATTATTTCTTACTGCTTCAAAGACCTTGATTAAAATGAGTTTGATATTTGAAAAGCTTAATGCCAAACTCTTAGGTACAAACTCTAAGGCCTTAAAAATAGCTTCAAGGGTACTATAAATTTTCATTTCTCGACCCCATTCTGTATGATCCTCAACTTCATTTAGAATGTAAAGCACAATTTCAATCAACTGATCATCTGAAAAATAGGGCTTCCAACATCCT
>JBCBCD010000634.1:0-4660 GCA_038530915.1 Bacteroidota bacterium | reverse complement strand
CGTTAAACAAGATTTTCTTCCATAGTATAAATCTCAAAGAATCAGAAGCAATTCTTAAAAAGGAGGGGAAAAATTTGATTGTTAGAATTTATGAGATAAATCAATAACTATTGTAGTACTCCCTTTTTATCTTCATAAATCTTTAAAATTGGGTGACTAGTTAGTTTACTAATTGCCCAATTTCTGATAAACTCATCCAAATCACCATAAATCCTACTAGTTCTATCTCTGTAGGAGTTTTCAGCATAATTTTCAATCTCTTTAAGTATTTCTTTTTGTGCTGATGGAACTGCTTTATACCACTTTATTAAATCGTTGAAGAATATGTGTTCAAAATGTTCTTGTTCAAAACGATTTATTTTTATTAATAGATTTTTTGTTCTAGTACATTCCTTATCAAAGTTTTCTGAATCACCTTCTATCAAAGCCATAAACCGCAACAAAAGTGTAACGCTGTAAGACCTTTCCATGGGGTCATGTGCTTTGATTCTTTTAATGTTTTTATCACACCAATGAATACATTTTTCATAATATCCACAAGTGAAAGCATAAATAGCTAAGTTATTATTTAATGTATAAACACTGGCAGCATTGATAATATGCTCTTCTAAGCCAAAAGATATTTCTTCTTCCAATTTAGAAAAATCTGTAACCTGCCCTGTATTCAAATAATACAGTATTAAATTGTTGTATAACCATTTAAAATGGGCACCAAGTTCTTTGGGTTTAGTAGGTTTTTCTTTGCTAAACTTATCTAAGGCAATTTTTACTCTATCATAATCAGGAATGATCTGATAACTAGTTATCAATAAATTATAATCACTTAAATATCTGAAGTAATCCTCTTCCTTATATCTTGGATATTCTTTCCACCATTTAACTAATGCTTCTACAGGAATCAGCATCTTTTGATTGTCTTCTAACATTTTGTAATAAGCAAACTGAAACTGTAAATATCTTCTTTTTGCAATAGGAGAATCAGTAGCTGGTTTTATAAGCAAAATCTCTTCAAAGTCAGCCTTTAATTGATCTTTTCCACTATCTCCGATATACTTTCCTTGTTTGAAGAAAGTAAAAAGCTTATAGCTTTCATTTCTGTAATTGACCTCTTCTTCTACTTGCTTAACCAACTCATTTTCTGTTTGATTTAATATTTCTAACTCTTTAGCAAAATTTTTACTGTTTGCCCAAATAAATATTCGCTCCTGTTTGCATATTTCTAACAATGACAATGTATCCCCAAGTTCTGTTGCCAATTTCTTGGCTTCATTCAAGCGTGAATAAGCTTCCTGCATTAGCTCCCGATCATATAAGAACTTAAAATCCTGTATGTATTCCCGAATCTTGAGGCTATAAGTATCCTTATTGGCATAATCCCGCATGCTTTTAAGGATTTTCTCTGTGAGTGTCTTTTTATGCTGTGAAAAATTGCCTTTTACTTTGGATTTGATCTTATCTCTAAATGCTTCCTCATTGTATTCTTTAGGATCTATGTCTTTCAATTCATGGTACAACTTGATGAAGTTGGGTTCTTTGGAAGGGTCCTTTCCTACTTGGTTATTGGAAAGGAAATATCTTTTCTCAGTTCTAGTCATCGAATTGATCAACTTCAAGAGCATAGAAACAAATTTAAAGTAGATGAAACCAAATAAAACGAATCAAAACTGGAGTTTTTAAGAGAAATGGGTAATAAAAGTAGTTTTTGAATAGTCTTTGAAAAATATTTGCATTTTATATTAAACGACTAATTATCAATCACTTATACCACCAACTGTCGCCAAAAATACGCTTAGAACATATAATTTCAAAACGTAGTCAAACTCACACATCCTCAATAGATCATACCTTTGAATTGTAATTAAAACACAAAGAAACGATAGAATCCCAAAAAACCTTCAAAAACACCAAATGACCCTAAACTTTTAAATGCATCACGTACTAGCAGTAAAATTACACACAAACACTCAGTTGTATAGAAAAGGGCTGCATTGATGAGGTACACAATAATTACACTCAATGTGGCCCCCTCAAAAAACCAAATGAATGATCCGCATCAGGATCACTGTGATTCTGATGCATTTTAAAAAAAAATACTCAATTAAAGATATTATCCTTCCAGAAACTCCCCAGGCCCATGCAAATGGCCCCAGTTTTTTTCTGGAAGGAGGAAAGATTATGCTTAAGTGGAAATTAGTAGATAGTTGCTAGCGCTGGATGTCCTTAAATGGGCATTCAGCTTTTTTATTAGTAGAGCCATTCGGCTTACACCAAATGGCTCTATATTATTTCCTTAGTATCTTATCTTAATCTTACAACCACGTCACTAAGCCCAAATCCTGTCTGTGTGCCAATTGTGGGTGAGTAGGGAAAATTCTGAATCCATACTCATAAACACCAGTCATATTTGGCTTAATAGAACATGTATAAGTAGCAATAGAACCTTTTACATCTTTCATCTCAAAGACAGAGCGTTCGATCAAATCCAGGTTGTTCTCATCAAGTCTCTTGAAGAATACTACTTCTAAACCTACGTGTTCGGGAGCTATTGCACCGTGATCCAATTTAATTTCTGCTGTAAATGGTTCACCAAATCGCAAGGCATGATTGTCGGTATCATAAACATTGGTATCTAACACCTGAATAGAGTCCCAGTTGCGATTCAAGTGTAACTTCCACTGTGCCATTTCTCTGGCTACTTTACCATTGCCTTTGGCAAGCACACTTCCTCTTTCATACAACTTATTGTAGAAGCGCTCCTGATAGTCCATCATCATTCTTCTCATGGTAAAGTAAGGAGCTACCTCCGACATAATGCTCTTTATAAAATCAATCCAGCGTTCCGAAATACCGTTTTCATTCTGCTCAAAGAAAGCAGGAATCAAATCGTTCTCCAGAATATTGTAAATGCTTTCAGCATCCAATTCATCTTGTAGTCGCTGATCTGTGTAAGATCTTTCCAATGGCAATGCCCAACCAGCATCAGGACGATAGCCTTCTGCCCACCAACCATCAAGAACACTAAAGTTCATAACACCATTCATTGCAGCTTTCATACCACTGGTACCAGATGCTTCTTTTGGGCGTGTTGGAGTATTCACCCAAATGTCAACACCTCTAACCAATAGTTTCGCCATTTCCATATTGTAACCTTCCAGGAAGATCACTTTTCCGACAAACTCAGGTCGTTTAGAAACATTGATGATGTGCTTGATCAAGTCTTGTCCTCCCCTATCTGCAGGGTGTGCTTTACCGGCAAACATGAAGATCACTGGTTGCTCAGGGTTATTAACAATTTCTGAAAGTCTATCCAAATTGGTAAACAACAAGTGAGCACGTTTGTAGGTAGCAAAACGCCTCGCAAAACCAAAGATTAACGACTTACCATTGATTTTATTAATCACATCAAAAATCGTGCTTGGCTTATCCCCTCTTCTTGTTAAATCTTCTTTCAGTTTATCTTTTACATAATCCAGCAACTTAGCTTTCAGTGTTTTGCGAATTTCCCAAATACGCTCTCCCGGCATATCCTTAACAACTGCCCACTTTTCTTTTTCATACTGAAACTCTGTAAAATCTTCCCCAGCTAAAGCTTTTAATTCCTGATGCCATTCGCTGGCAATCCAGGTCGGATAATGTACACTATTAGTTACGTGACCAATGTGTAATTCATCTGCATGATACCCCGGGTACAATACATTAAACATTTTCTGAGAAACTCTACCATGCAACTCACTAACACCATTTACTTCCTGAGAAAGACGAATGGCCAAATGACTCATAGAGAACTGTTCATGTGGATCATCCGCATCAATTTTACCCAGGCTAACAAACTTGTGCCAGTCTATACCTAGTTGAGAAGCATAGTTATACACGTAATTGCGTAGTAAATGCTCAGAAAAATAATCGTGCCCGGCAGGTACTGGTGTATGTGTAGTAAATAATGAAGACGATCTAACTACTTCCAAAGCTTCATTGAAGTTCATTTGGCTATTTTGGATATAGTCTTTCATTCTTTCAATGCCCATAAATGCAGCATGCCCTTCATTACAATGGTATACATTTGCTTCAATACCCATTGCTTTCAAGGCTCTTACACCACCAATACCCAAAAGAATTTCTTGCTTTAAGCGGTGTTCATTATCACCGCCATACAATTGGTGTGTTAACGTTCTGTCTTCCCAACTATTTTCATCAAAATCAGTATCCAACAAATACAATTTGATGCGGCCAACATTCATAGCCCAAACTTTAGCCAATACCGTTCTTCCTTGTAAGTTGATCATTATTTTCAACCATTCCCCCGCTTCATTTCTTACTGGCGTCATTGGGAAAAGGGTAAACTTTTGAGGTGGATAGTTATTGATCTGATCTCCATGTAAAGAGATAGATTGTTGGAAATAACCATAACGATACAATAAACCAACTGCTATCATATCCACATTCATGTCACTCGCTTCTTTTAGGAAGTCACCTGCAAGGATTCCCAAACCACCGGAATACAATCTCAAACTGATTTGCATTCCATATTCCATACAGAAATAAGCAATCTTAGGACCACTTGTATTTTCCTTAGCAGCCATGTAGGCCTGGTATTTTGCATTTACCGATTCCAGTTTTTCCATGAAAGCTTCATCTTCCAGAAGCTCATTGGCACGTTCTA
>JBCBCD010000633.1:0-4665 GCA_038530915.1 Bacteroidota bacterium | reverse complement strand
CGTTTTCTCGATAGTACTTGTGTGGTTTTTTATCATAGTTGCACAGAAATAACGTAGATTATGCTATGCAAGTTGTGTATGTCAATAGAAAAATAGCAACATTTAGAGAAATTTGCAATTAAACGACCAATATGATCGACAGATTGATACAAAATGCACCGGAAGAAGTGGTCACCAATGGACAAATGAATTATGGCAATTACAATTCTCCTTTTCGAAAAGTAAACTTATTGGATGCCACCATTGTCCCTTCTCTTTTTAAAGATTTGCAATTGCGAGAATGGCAAGCCTTTCAGATATTGGGACCAGGGTGCTTCGTTTTTATGTCCATCTATGATACCAAAAAAGTAAGTATTGTACAGTGCATCACTTATGATTTGAATACAGGAGAAAAACATAAGTTTGAACGCAAACTTTTACCTGGAGTAGTACAATTGCCTAATGGTTTGTATGGTACCAAAGCAGAATATCGTACAACAGATGTACTCATGCGTGTTGATCACGATTTGGATGAAGATCTGTTGCAAATAGAAGTAGACATCCGCGAAGGCAAAAACCGCCCCTGCATCTCTATGAGTCTTACGGCTAATCATGATGTAGAATATTATCAACCTATGGTTACCGTCATGCCTTTGAAAGGGAATAGAGGTATTTATACCCATAAAGCCATGTTGCCAGTGGAAGGAACCTTGGAAGTTGAGGGTCGTTTGTACAACTTAGAAGAAGATGTTTCTAGTCTTATCATAGATGACCACAAAGGCTTTTATCCTTATATCACCAAGTACGATTGGGTTACCGGTTTGGGCTTTCTAACAGAAGGAGAACGTTTCGGTTTCAATCTCACCGATAATCAAGTAATTGATCAGGAACAATACAATGAAAATTGTGTATGGCTAGATGGAGTCTTGCATCCATTACCACCGGTAGAATTTAAAAGGTCAAAAGGCAAATTGGGTAGCTGGTACATTTACGATCAAGAGGGTAGGGTAGACCTTACTTTTAAGCCTTCGATCAATAATGAAGTGAAGACCAACCTTTTGCTCATGGAGAGTCGTTATGAAGGGCCATACGGTTATTTTTCAGGTAGTTTTACGCTAGCAGATGGCCAAACCATACCATTTGAAAATATTTTTGGAGTAGGAGAAAAATTCTACCTTCGGGGATGAAAAGAATTGCTTGGCTTGCCAAGCAATTCTTTTCGAAGAAATAAAAAAAGCCGCTCCATATCAGGAACGGCAACTAATTCGAGAAAAACCTCGCCTTTGCTTCGACTTTTGTTGTGCTAGTTGCGCAACTGTATCTTTCTAACCAGGGAATTATCGTTTTGAGTGATTTGCAGATAATAAGTACCTTCTCCATTAATCGATAAGTTGGTTTCATCTGTAAAGTCACCAGAAAAATCTTGTATTACATAAGTGTATATTTCTCTTCCATTTTCTTTGAAGATTTTTACCACTACATCTCCTTTTTGAGGCAGGTTGAATGTCATTTTGTGGTAGGATCTGGTATCAGCAGGTTCTAACTTCAATCTTTCTACCGTTAAGTTATTGTTGTAAGGTAGTTTAGCTCTGGAGGCATCGTTGAATGAAGCAATGTCAAACCTGTTTGGCTCAGAAAGAGTAGCATTTAAATTTCTGGAGTCACTGTCAAAACGAGTTTCATTAAAAGTATTTTTGGGTGTATCGCATTCAGAGCTTATTTTGCCACTTAAGGTTTTTTCATTTCCATCTCTTAAAACGATTACTGAAATAACTTCACCTACTTCGAGTGCAGAAATGGCAATTGATAAATCTTGCCAGTCTAATATTTTGTAATTCTCGATATATATTACTTCATCTCCATCCTGCATACCCATCGCATCTGCTGAACTGCCATCCACTACTGAGATGGATGCACCTTCTTCTCCAGAGTTGGAATATTTACTTCTTACGCCCAGAAAAGGTCTTTCACATCTCGTAGAGAAGTCGGCTACGTCATTGACTTTACCGCCAAACTTTACTTTGATGGCTTTCTCTTTACCTTTTCTCATTAGGTGTACAGTAGCTTCTTCTCCAGCTCTGTATTTTCTTAATATTTGAGTCAATGATTGACGTTGTCCGGTTCTGTATTCATCAACACCATAGATATAGTCAAAAGGTTGTACACCATATTCTGCAGCTGCGGAACTTTTAATCACCTCTTTAACATAACTCCCATTGTTATTGTTAATGCCTAGTTTTTCTGCTTTTTTACGAGATATACCTTCTGAATAAATCCCCAAATAAGCTGGTTCTCTATTAATAGTAGCAGCGAAACTCTTAGTTTCATCATAAGATTTTAAAACACCTTTGGCAGAATTTTTCTTGCCCACTCTAACATATGAAATATTGATGACCTCTTCTGTACCAGAGCTTCCAAGAACAGTACTAATATCTGACCAATCATACATGGAATAACCATTGATGGATTCGATGATGTCTCCATCTCTTAAGCCCATTTCTTGTGCAGTAGAATTATTGATGATGTTCACTTTAACACCAATTTTTCCTTCAGGACAACTACAAGCATCAGAAACTCCTAAAAAAGGACGCTCACTCGAACTATTGCTAAACGAACTGGAATAACCCCTTCTACCTAATTCGATATTCAGGCCTTTGACCTGACCTTTGCGAATAATAGAAACAGTTACTTTATCTCCTGATTCATATTTTCTAAGGAAGTCATTCAAGTCTCTGTTGTAAGTCATCTCTTTTCCATCAATCGCATAAATGTAATCGAATGCCTGAATACCTCCTTTGTCGGCAGGTGAGTCTTCTACCACCTTGGTAACATAGCTACCATAACGGTTTTCAAAGCCAAGTGCATTCGCTTTATTCCTTGAAATTTTTTCTGAGTAAACTCCCAAGTAACCTGTAAAAAAGTCATCTACTAGTGAAGATGCTTTTGTAATACTTGGAAGTGTAATGATTAATAAGCAAGCCAATGAAAAGTAAATCTTAAATCGCATCGTGAAATTGTAACATTGTTTATCTCAAAGACAGAGGGGAAAATAGAGGGTTGCAAATGGGTGTGAAAAAAAATTTAAAGAATTAGCGGTGCCATAATATTTTTTAGTTAAAAATGTTTTTGGTTTTTTGTTCTTAGTTGTTGCATACCATAAGTATATAAGGACATTGGGATAACAACCAAAACCAACAACTAAGAACTAATTCCTTAACTTTAGGGCAGCCAAAAAACTAATGTCAAGATGAAAAGGTTTTCTTATTACTTATCCTTATGTACATTTATTTTGTTATTCAACTCTTGTGGATCTACCAAAAAACTTGAAGCTCCCATGGAACAATATGAAAATGAAGCTGAATTGCCACCTTCTTTTGTCACTATTCCTATAAACATAGATATAGAAGCCTTGGAACAATCCATAGACAAGGACCTGAATGGAGTTATTTATGAAGATAAAGACCTAAACGACGGAGATGCAACTGCCATGAAGTTGGTAAAAGATGGTCGTATAGAAATACAAGCAGACACTTCTCAACTGAATTATCAATTACCACTAAGAGTAGATTTAAAATACAATGCTGGCTTTACAACAGTTGAAGGAAAAGGTAAAATCCTACTTGATTTTCAAACCAAGTACAATATCGATCCAGATTGGAGCATTCAAACGTTCACTTCTTTAAGTACTTATGATTGGATTGAAAAGCCCAAAATAAGAGTAGCGGGTATCAATTTAAATATTGGTTTTTTAGGTAATCTAATTGTAGATAATACTAAGAAGGTCATCACCAGAACGATAGATGAATTGATAAAAGACAACTTGATGCTTAATGAAAGGATAAGTGAAATTTGGGATCAGTTACAATCGCCCATTCTACTATCAGAGGAATACAGTACTTGGTTGATCGCTAATCCCAAAGATATTGGAATGTCTCCTATCATGACCAATAATAGATCCATTGTGAGTAGCATACATGTTGAGACTAGGCCTGCCGTTTTTATTGGTCCTGAACCACAAACAATTGGTACTACTTTATTGGCCGTACCTCCTTTTAAATTCAGTCCGCAACAAACAGATGAATTCGAATTGAGAATTTCCGCAGAGGTGACTTATGAAGAGGCAGAAAGATTAGCTAAGGTGGAAATGCAAGGGGAAACATATGATTATGGTAGTCGGACTTTTACGGTAGAGGATATTAAATTGTACGGCCAAAATGATAAGTTGATCATCAATACTCAATTATCGGGAAGTTACACGGGCAATATTTATTTAGAAGGCACTCCAGTGTATGACGAAAGGGAAAATACAATTAAAATTGATGATTTGAAATATACCTTAAAGACCAAAAATTTCTTATTCAAAACCGCAGGCTGGTTGTTAAAAAGTACGTTTAAAAACAGAATTCAAGATACATTGGATTTCTACCTGGAAACCAATTTAGAAGAAGCAAAAAATCAATTCAGGCAACAATTGGCCGGCTATTCAATCACTAATGGAGTTCAATTGAATGGTGATATTAACCAATTGCAGATACAGGATGCCAGATTGACTCCTTCGGGAATGACCGTTGATATCTTGATGAATGGGAAATTAAACTTGGATATAAAAGGATTAAATTAGTGGTTAGTTGTTAGTTGTTAGTTGTTGGTTTTGCCGCAGGAAAAATAATGTATAATCAAGCAAGC
>JBCBCD010000632.1:0-4682 GCA_038530915.1 Bacteroidota bacterium | reverse complement strand
TATGAACACCTAAAGGACTTTTAATCCTAAATAATGCTAAAATACCCAGCCCAATGGCAATGTAAGAAGCAATCTTAGCCAGAAAAAAAGAAGTCTCCTGATCCATGATTTAAAAAATAAAGCGAATAATATTAGAACTTGAATTATGGATTTGGTGGCTCACAATACTTAGGGCAAGGTCTGGCAAACTCAAAGTCATCATCACCATCCAATGCATTGGGTACATCTTCTACCTGAATCACAGCACAGATATAATTAAAATTCTTATTGATAAAACGTCCCAAGCGTAGTCTAAATATATCGTGATCAAGTGTATAGTTTTCGTTTTTATAGGCATCCAAAATACTTTTGGTTACACTTGTATTAAAGGTGTAGAAAGTTATGATGTCAGGTTGATCTGGGATAATAGCTTGTGTAAAGTCTATCGGCTTCAAGTCTGGTACAATACTGTCTGCTTGAATAGTTGCATAGCCATCTACAAGTGTTTTAGCACAAGCTGGAGTAATTTTTTCACTACTAGGGTCGCATTTCCCTTCTTTAATCCCACTTAGTTTTTGATCATATACTTGTAGGGGGTAATAATTAGCAGCAATAGTGCTATCAGCAAGCACTAAGCTTACTATTGGAATTAAATTGGCGGCAGGATTATCATAAATACCTTTTTGGTGAAATGCCCAGGATATTCTGATTTTGACATTGTCGTTGTATCCATTGGCTAATGTTTGTAATTCTTTAAAAAAGATTTTGCGTTGATCCATATTTAAGTTGAATGCAAACACTTTTTGTAATTCAATATTTTGATCATCATCAAACCCACCTGGATAAAACCCATTGTCAAGATTCTCTTCTTTGGTGTTGATATAATTCTTCATGAATACATTGGCCTGTGCACGTGAAAGCACATTGGGGATCATAATTTCTTCAGGAGCATCTTGACTATCTGTTACTTCGGTTTGATCATCTGTGGAGTCAGCTTGTTCATTGCCTCCAGAATTACAGCTAGTGAAGAATAAGGCCATCGTAAAAGAAAGAAAGAGTAAAAAAAACTTCCCTTTTTGTGAATAATGGATTGTCATATATATTGATTTAGTAAAACAATTTTTCTCCAAATTAAGAAAACATTGCTTCCAAGAAGCCACTCTTTTCCGTTTTTAGAGCAAAAACCAGTGAAAACTAGGAAAAACCCTAGGTCAAACATTTTATACCGTTAATTCAACAAAAAATGCTCCTTCTGTGGCGGAAAGCCTCTTATTTACTAGCTTTCCACAGAGGGACATCTCTTCTTTTGCTTGCTAGTATTCCTTCCAGATTTATAAATACTAGTATTGATTTTTTTGATTCTGGTGGCCTTTGTCTTCAACTTAGCTATCGAAATACAAAAGTATTGATGCTTATCAAAATATTGATTAAGACTTTACCTGTAAAATGGAGAAAGCCGAAAATCCAACTAAGAGTAGGCATTCACTGATTTATAGTTTCTCATTACAGTAAGGCTGGTAGTTTATTAGCTAGTATTCTACACGAATGTGTTAGGACTATACTGTATTCAAGAGAACCATTATTTAAAATCATCGCAATAATGAATGGTAATTCACCTAGCCGTTTTGATCTTCAAAAGAACAAAGGGAATTTCACAAGGAATACGGAAACAAACAAGAACTCAACTTCCAAAACAACTAAACCATACCTCCCATTAATATATACCGGTAAAGAACAACTGATCATTGAAGCTGAAAAAATAATACTTGAAAACATAGATAACAATCGTTTTACGGTGAGTCAGATGGCAGAAATGTTGTGGGTGAGTGAACGCAAGCTACAAAGACATATGAAAAAACTTACTGGCATGTGTCCTTGGCAGTTTGTTCGCAAAGTACGAATGACGGTTGCAAATAAGTTGGTTGAACGCAAGAAATACTCTTCGATTAAAAGGATAGCGAAAGCAGTAGGGTACCGTGATTTACGCAGCTTTAGAAAACACTATATGAACCAATATGGTGTTTGGTTGGAAGTATGATTGTATGAGTTTTAGCGCTTTGAATATTAGGAAATATTACAGTTTATTAAATAACTTTTTTTAATTAACTCTTAACAAAAGACAAAGATCATGGAGAATTTGCATCTAAATAATGAATCCCCACAAGAAATTTTAGAATACTGGACTGAAGAAAGAATTCAGAAGGCCAACTCAAATCCTTTTGAACATGAAAATGATTGGATGGAGGAGGAAGCAACCAATAAAGAGACATTTACAAATAATGAAAATAATAAGCTATCACTCGGCTATACCAAGGTGGATAATCCTACAGAGGAGCCTTGGAAATATGTTGGAAGATTATATTTTACATGGAGTGGAAATGATGTGTATGCTACTGCATTTATCATTTCGGATGATGCTGTATTAACCTGTGCACATTTAATTTACTCTGCTAAATCTGGTTATTCAAAAAAGTTAATGTTTATACCAGCTGCTTCTTCAAGCGAAGAAGCTCCTTATGGTAAGTTTCCAAGTAAACATAGTGTAATTATGCCCGGTTATAATAATAGTACTCAAAATGACATCGCCCTTGTTTATTTAAGTACAAATAGTAGTGGAGATCATGTTGGGAAAAATGGATACTTGGAATTGGCTGAGGCATCATTAGATATAGAAACTAAATCAGTAGGGTATAGTAATGGCAAATCGTCAGAAGACATATATTATCAATCTGGAAAACCAAAGATAGGTGTATTTTACAACTCTACCCACATGGAGGGATTACGTTTTTCTGGCGCAAGTGGAGGTCCTTGGATTTATGATAAGGGCGATAAGAAAAGCTATGGTGTAGGAGGCATACAGTCTCATAGCAGCGATTCATATTTAATATCACCACTTTTCAATAAATCAGTATTAGAATTTGCCAAATATTTTAAAGATGGTGGACTTCCTATGTCACCACCTTGGATCATGTTTTTTGAAGATAGTAGTGGATCTGAAGATATATCGCTCAGGGGTTTTCATAAGATTGTTTTTTTATATGATGATGAAGAGCGAGAAAAAATTAATAATATTGCTGATTTTAGTAAGCTAAATCCTGATAGTGGTGATGCAAGTCAAAATTTTAAAGATAAAACCTCCGGGGCAATATATTATCTTCCTGCTGGACTTGACGTTCATTTATACAGTAAGACAAATTATGGTCAAGGCTTATCGTATGTAATTAAAGGGACAGGTGGTCTAAATACTATCAACTTTGCTAGTGAAGGATTTAACGATAAAGCAATGTCAATGAAATGGATTGGTTATGAGAAAATCCCTTACACCAATACAACAGTGCCGCTTTTTTCTATGCTCTTTGATCATGTTAGTAATGGAGATGATAATCGATATGAACTTAGAGGGCGTCACAGAGTGTTTTTTCAGTATATAAATGATTATTTTAATTTTGAAGAGTTTAAAGCAGATAATCATGAAAGTTCGATAAATGATGAATTCTCCGGTGGAATGTACTGGAAATGGACTTCTAGCGACGGTAAATTGACTATTGGCGTAAGTATTTTTGAAGCCAGAGACTTCAAAAAAAATTTAAAAATCGCTAGTGATAAAAGCATCAACAGAAAAATAAAAGAATTTAAAAATATTAATGGTTACGGTAAGCTTGAGCTACTTATGTTTTCTTTGGCAGGAAAAAGTTCTAATGATAAAGCATCTTCATTGGAAATAGACGAATTGTAATACCACCTCACAAGCAAATAGACAGTACAAAATAGATTATTGGCATAGAGTATTAATTGCTTTTATATCTGTCAATCGTATATTACTTGATAGAGAAAAGCTAAAAATGTCTTGCATTATTAGCTTTTCTCTATCAACAATAATTCTTTTAACCTCTAAAAAAACAATACAAACTCAACACCTGTATTATTGAAAGATGATACCTCTACACGCCCACCATGCAACGACATTATCTGCTTGACCAAACTAAGCCCCGTACCCGTACCATTAACTTTAGTGGTAAAAAATGGTATGAAAATCTGTTCGATATTTTCAGTAGGTATTCCAGGACCATTGTCACTGATCTTGATAAATTTTTGCCCTTCTGAATGTTTGCCGCAATCCATCTTAATCCATCCATTCTTACTGCCTTTTTGTGCTTGAATGGCATTTTTGATCAAGTTGACCAAAACTTGTGTCAACTGTTGTTCATCAGCAAAGACTTCAAAGTCTGGATGAGTATTCATTATCAACAACTCTATCTGCTGACTTTGTAAATCCTTTTCCATCATTAAACGAACTTTTGCTAATAATTCTGGTACATTAATAATGACTTTTTGGGGTTTGGGGATATTCAATAATGACCGATAAGATTGAACAAAAGAAGTCAAGCCTTGGCTTTGCTCCTTGATGATTTCTAACCCTTCAAAAATTTTATGGGAATGTTCTACTTTTAAGTCAGGATGTAATAATTCACCTTTTTCACTGAAGTAATGGTTTAAAAGAGATGCTGATACGGAAGTAATGGGTGCAACAGTATTCATAATTTCGTGCGTCATTACACGGATCAATTTGCTCCAGGATTCCGTTTCCTTTTGATCCAACTCCTGCTTAATATTTTGAATGACAACGAGTAATATGGATTCTTTATTTAAAACAATTTGAGTAGCACTTACGAGGAATTTGAATTGTTCTCTTTCATTGGTGA
>JBCBCD010000631.1:0-4712 GCA_038530915.1 Bacteroidota bacterium | reverse complement strand
TTTGAAGGGCTTTCGAATCTTCAGTAAACATATTTCTAAATTCTTCCAGATTCATTTTTTTCAATTATCTATATTCAACGGTTTAAACTACAAATTAAGTTTGTGAGTGCCACGAAATCAACGTTCTATAAGGCCTTTTCCGCCCTGTAGAAAGAAGATTTGGAAATACTGGCTTTTTTTTAAACTAATTTTGTTTGCAGATTTTTACGGTCATAAAAGTATTTTGCATACACATACTTTTCAATTATTCCATGCGGTTTAGATTCTGTACATTATGAAAGAAAAATATAGGTACAAACACTGAGCAAAATCAATAGCCTAAGTTGGATTACAATCCATTTGCTTTTTCTCCATGAACCAATATCCTACGGTATTTTCATCATTGGTCCAGATTTTTTTCTCAAAGAAAAGTTAAAAACTGTTAAGACAGTTTAGGTTCATTTTAAAACTACTTCTGATTGCTAAAACCGATAGTAAATTCCCCATGATTAATTGCAATTTTAAAGATGAAATTTAAATTGTTAATGAAATCGGACATAGACATTTAGGTTCTCCATAAGGCTTTAATATTAACAAGTAGTACTGGCAGTTCGAATCACAAACGTTTCTATAACGATTATATCATTGCTTTTGATGCCGACCACAGGAAATTAAATTAATGTACATAATGTTGGGTGGCAATTATGAATAAAAGCCATTACCTCATAAACAGATAATGGTTCCTTCCTATATCAAAGCAAATGGATTATGATTTAAAGATGCTTTGTACGGAATCGGTCAAGAAGATAACCGTCGTGGCATTTTGGTATGGTCATCACCCATATTTTGGCGAGATAGATAGTGGCAAGTTGTATCAAGGTTTTATTCGCGGTAAAATACGGTTGGGTTGAAATTGAAAATAGAGCGATGCAAAGAAGCAGTTTTCATGATAAAAAGGTTCTTAGAATGGATGAACCCCCTGAAATTCAAGCAATATTTATAGAGAGTAATGAACGTCCATCAGGTCTTGGGGAGCTAGTCACCCCTCCATTGGCATCGGCTGTTCTCAATGCCATCTTAGGTGCCTATGGTAGGATAATAAACAGAATCCAGTTACAAAAAGGATTTGGTAGAATCAATCGATAGTATCTCATTATAACCGTAACTGTAATTGAAAAGAGCTAACTATGAGTTTTATAGAATATCTATTTATCTTCTTCTCTTTACAATCCCTTTTGATTTCTATTTTGTTAATGGTTAATTCTAAGGGTGACAGACTGGCGAATAGAATTTTTGCCCTTATCCTTATCTTATTTTCGTATGACCTTTTTTATTCGGTCCTGTATTCGTCACGATTTGATTTGATTTTGTATGCCCAATTGAACTTCACCTTCATATTGCTTTTATCTCTGTATGGTCCACTTTTCTATTTTTATTTAAGACGGGTTAGTTATGGAAAAGGTTTGGTTTGGAAAGACATGGTTCATTTCCTACCCTTCATTCTATTGAATTTGATGTATCTAAGATTCTTCATGTTGTCCACAGAAAAGAAAATAGAAGTATTGCTTAACGGTCAATATGTTGATTACATAATCAATTCCAAATGGAATTATTTGTTGATAGTAGCTATATTTTTTAGTTATGGTATTCTAAATCTCATTGGATTTAGACAAGCTTATCGAGGGGATTTTGAAATGAAGAATTGGATAAAATATATATGTAGAAGTTTTTTCCTTTTTACCCTTGTACACGTTGCTTTTTGTTCAGCCACCTATTTGAACCCTAATTTTTCCAGTTATAGCTTTGATTATTTTATTGCTGTTGTTTTGGTTGAATTGATTGGTGCCGTTCTCTACTTTGCCTTTATTCACCCATCTATTTTTCATGGAGGAACGCCTAATAAGAAGTTAACATCTAATGTGAAATATGGCAAGAGTGGACTTACAGAAGAATTTTCTCTGGAAATGAAAGAAAAGCTTGAGGTACTAATGAAATCAGAAAAGCCTTTTTTGAACCCAGAAATACGACTTGACGAGTTGGCTAAAATGTTGGATGTTTCTAGAAATCATGCTTCGCAAATCATCAACGAACACTTCTCAATGAATTTTTTTGAGTTTATCAATTACTATAGAATCGGTGTGGCAAAACAGTTGTTGTCATCTCGTACCAGTGATATTTCGATTACTGACGTGGCATTTCAATCAGGATTTAATAATAGAATATCCTTTTATAAAGCCTTCAAAAAATTTGAGGGAACCTCCCCATCAGAATTTAAACCTAACCGTTCACCCTAAAAGTCGGTTAATCATTTTAGGCATGCTTAGGCATGTTGTTAAGGTTTTTAGGCAATAACGGGTTAGGCCATCTTATTTATTTTTTTTATGAGGCAATTGTAAAGGTTGGGCGGTGAGAGGTCTTACCAAACGAGAGATTCCATTTTACAGTTTTGTTCTCATTTGATTTTTTGAATTAGCACAGTAATAAGTCCCAACCGTCCGCCTTTCTCAATTGCATTGACTCATTAAAATTTCTAACAAAACTTTAAACTCTATGAAAGTAAGAATTCATTGGATGTGGTCAGTGTTTTTGATGTTGCTCACAACGTCGACGCTGGCGCAGCAAAAAACGATTACAGGTAACGTCTCTGATCATCAAGGTCTAGCCTTGCCTGGAGTCTCTGTGGTAGTTGTGGGCACTACTACGGGTACACAAACCAATTTTGATGGTAACTACACAATTTCTGCCAATGAGGGCCAAAGATTACGTTTCAGTTACCTAGGGCAAAAAACTGTGAGCATCACCATAGGTGCATCCAGTACGCTCAATGTGCAGATGGAAGAGGATGCCCAAGCCCTAGAGGAAGTGGTCGTGGTGGCGTATGGAGAGAAATCCAGGAAGAATGTGATTACGAGTATTTCAGAAATAGACAGTAAGTCCATTGAGGATTTGGTGGTGGACTCGCCGCAGAACATTCTTCAAGGACAATAAGCCGGTGTTCAGGTAGTCAGTAGTTCCGGTCTTGTTGGAGCGGCCCCTGAGGTAAGGATAAGGGGAACTAACTCTCTTGGGGGTAGTTCCAGACCTTTGTTCGTAATAGATGGTGTTGTTTTGGGAGATACCTTCAACACGCTTGCCGAGGGAACCGGACAGGGCATCAACCCGTTAGCAACAATCAACCCAAATGATATCGAGAGCATTTCGGTTTTAAAATCCGCCGCTGCCGCCGCTCTTTACGGTTCACGGGGTGGTAATGGGGTGGTCTTAATCACTACCAAAAGAGGAAGAACGGATGGAACCGTGACGGTGGAAATAAACACCAATGTTTCATTTTCGGCACTAACAGATTCACCGGACCTATTGAATGCGAGTGAGTTCATTGATTTCACGACTTCAATCAGATCGGTAACAGGGCAAACCTTATTGACAGATACTGGCGGAGATGTTGATTTTATCGATCTTGTAACAAGAAGGGCTGTCTCAACTAACAATAATTTCAGTGTACGAGGGGGGAATAATCAAGTTACTTACTTTATTGGAGCTACAAGAGAAAGACAGGAAGGTATCTTGAATGGTAACTCTTTGGACCGAACAAGTTTTAGGGCCAATGTGGAGGCCAAACCGACCGATTGGTTGACCGCTGGTATGAACATGAATGTGTCCCAAAACAATTTTGACCGTACCCCTGCAGAAAACTCTTTTGCTGCTCCATATACTATAGCACTATTGCAAAGACCTGACGTTGAGCCATTTGATGAAAATGATAACTTTACAACCGCAGGTAACGTAGGTGGTGGAAACGTAATCGCTCAAGAGCAGTTGAACCAGAACGATCGCAATACCACCAGGATCATTGGTAATGCCTATTTGGATTTTGACCTATCCTCCTTTGTAGACGGCCTCAGTTTCAAACAGGAACTGGGCATCGACAGAAACCTTGATGATGTAATAGAGCGACAAGTTGAGCTATTGACACCTGGCGGGTTTGCACGAAACAGGATTTCCCAACAGAACAGGGTTGTTGTGAATAGCCTGCTCTCCTACAACAAAACCTTTGGTGAAAAGCACAACTTGGGTTTACTAGTCGGATATTCCTTTGAAGAGAACAAGTTCAGAATTTTAAGGGGAGACGGTACAGGATTCCTTTCCGATGCACAGCGTAACATTGAATCTGCCTCTACATTCCCTACTACGTTTTCCAGTGGTGATGAAACTACCTTGGTCTCTTACCTGAGCAGAGTATCCTATGATTATGCTAATGGAAGGTACCTATTGGAAGGTGCCTTGAGACGTGATGGATCTTCAGTTTTTGGGGCCAACAACCAGTTTGGTACGTTTTGGTCCGCAGCTGCAGGATGGAACATATCGGAAGAGTCTTTCATGCAGGATGTGACCTGGATCCAGGGACTTAAGATCAACAGTAGTATCGGTGCGACCGGTAACGATAGGATTACCAATGCGACTGGTGTATTGAACTTCTTCCCTTCTTTGGGAACTTTCGGAACCAACAACTACAATGGTGAATCGGGATTGACTCCACTTGCGCTTGCTAACCCAGATTTACAGTGGGAAAGCACAACGACTTGGGATATTGGACTTTCGGCAAGTTTCTTCAACAGAAGATTGAATTTCAATACTGAATACTATAAAAGGACAACTGATAACCTTATCCTTCTTGTTCCTGTTGACCCAACGTTCTGCAAAACACTGTTAAGACCATTATTGAACGTAGGGTC
>JBCBCD010000630.1:0-4719 GCA_038530915.1 Bacteroidota bacterium | reverse complement strand
CGATATTACAGCCTTATTATTTAAAGGGGCGTACATCCTTAAGATGAATTTAATAATCGGATACCCTTATTGATAAGAAAAAAACACAACGAGAAATAATTATTAAACACAAAAATCATGGCAGCACAACAAAGCGATCAATTTAAGCGAGTAGTGGCGCACTGTAAAGAATATGGTTTCATTTATCAGTCTAGTGAGATTTATGATGGACTAAGTGCAGTATATGATTATGGCCCCTATGGTTCTGAATTGAAGAACAACATCAAACAGTACTGGTGGAAATCAATGGTACAAATGCACGAAAATATCGTGGGTTTGGATGCTGCTATTTTTATGCACCCCAAGACCTGGAAAGCTTCAGGTCACGTCGATGCCTTTAATGATCCAATGATAGATAATAAGGATAGTAATAAACGCTATCGTGCAGATGTGTTGATCGAGGATTACATGGCTAAGATTGAAGATAAAATCAATAAAGAGGTTACTAAAGCTAAAAAGCGATTTGGTGATTCTTTTGATGAAGAAAAATTCAGAAGTACCAACCCCAGAGTTGTAAGCAATCAGGAAAAGTATGACAAGGTAAGAGAACGCCTTGCTACTGCAATGACTGAAGGCAATATGGCTGAATTAAAGGCCATTATTGAAGATACAGCTATTGCTTGTAAAGAAAGTGGATCCAGAAATTGGACAGATGTTCGTTTGTTCAACCTAATGTTTTATACTCAGCTGGGTAATATTGCTGGTGAAGAAGGTAAATTGTATCTACGTCCGGAGACTGCTCAGGGTATTTTTGTGAATTTCTTAAATGTTCAAAAAACAACTCGTCAGAAATTGCCTTTTGGTATCGCACAAATTGGTAAAGCATTCCGAAATGAAATAGTTGCCAGACAGTTCATATTCAGAATGAGAGAGTTTGAACAAATGGAAATGCAGTTTTTTGTACCACCGGGTGAAGAAATGAAGTGGTATGAATACTGGAAAGAAGCTCGCATGAAATGGCACTTGGCATTAGGTACCCCCAAAGAGAAGCTAAAGTTTCATAATCACGATAGTTTGGCGCACTATGCTAATGCTGCTCTTGATATTGAATTCGAATTTCCATTTGGTTTCAAAGAGCTAGAAGGTATTCATTCTCGTACAGACTTCGATTTGGCACAACATCAGGAGTTATCAGGAAGAAAACAACAGTTTTTTGACCCTGAACGCAAAGAAAGCTATGTACCATATGTTGTAGAAACTTCTATCGGTTGTGATAGAATGTTCTTGGCACTAATGAGTCATGCCTTACAAGAAGAGACCGTGCCAGATGCAGATGGCAAAGATTCTACACGTACCGTTTTGAAATTACATCCTGCTTTGGCTCCGGTCAAATGTGCAGTTTTGCCTTTGTTGAAAAATAAAGAAGAACTTACAAACAAAGCGAGAGAGATATTCAATCAATTGAAGTTTTCTTTCAATTGTCAATACGATGAAAAAGATGCCATTGGGAGAAGATACCGTCGTCAGGATGCGATTGGTACACCTTATTGTGTAACCATTGACTTCGAAACACTGGACGACAATATGGTTACCATTAGGGATAGAGATACTTTACAGCAAGAGCGCGTTTCTATTGATGAGGTAGAAGCAATCGTAGCTCAAAAAGTAGCTATGAAGCAATTGTTTGTTTAATAGTTTTGTGTCTTGTGTTGTGTGTTTTGTGTCCATTAAATTCTTTTTAGATTAACTAAGTAAAACTAAAAGAATAATCTTTCGATTTTGATGGAATCTTTTGCCTCAATACTGCGTTAAAAAGCCTCACCATAGCTAGGCTATTCCTGCATTTTTTGCCTTGCCTTGAGACAAAATCTTCTCGATCAAAATGCAAAACTTATTTTTTTAGTTTTACTAATTTGATATCAAATTCACACAACACACAACACACAACAGCTCGTATGAGCTTATAAATTAGAAGTAATCAGCAAGTCCAGATCGGTACTTTTAATATTAAATCGCTCGCCCAGATATTCATTGCACAAACACCCTTTGTAAGTATACACACCATGCCTCAAACCCGGATGACTGAATAATAAAGATTCAATACCAGAGGTAGTACCCGCTTTCAATAAGATGGGAGTTAAAATATTACTTACAGCAACCGAAGCTGTACGAGAAACTCTTGAGGCAATATTGGGTACGCAGTAGTGAATAACATCATGCTTGGTAAAAGTGGGTTTTTCTAAAGAAGTAACTTCAGAGGTCGCAAAACAACCACCTTGATCGATACTAACATCGATGATTACTGATCCGGAACGCATTTTAGACACCATTTCTTCACTTACTACGATCGGCGTCCTTCCTGACTTGGAGTGCATAGCTCCTATGGCAACATCTGCATTGACCAATTCTCTTTCAAGATAAGTAGGGTTCATTGCAGATGTAAATAGTGGCCTTCCCACTTGATTTTGTATGCGTTTTAATTTGTAGATATTATTATCGAAGATTCTGACTTCTGCACCTAGTCCTAAAGCTGTTCTGGTAGCATACTCTGCGACGATACCAGCACCCAGAATAACCACTTTTGCAGGAGGAACACCTGAAATTCCACCCAATAACACTCCTTTTCCACCACTGGTGGTTGAAAGCAGCTCTGCTGCAGTAAGCATAGCATTCAAACCTGCCATTTCACTCATAATTCGAACAACTGGAAAGGTGTCAGCATCATCTTTAATGTACTCCATTGCCAATGCAATAATGCGTTTGTTGCGTAGTCTATAAATGTATTCTGCAGTAATAATGGGCAGTTGAAGAGGGGAAATAAGAATTTGATTGGGATGCATTAGGTCAATTTCCTCTAAAGTAGGAGGAGCTACTTTGACAATGACACCAGCTTTGTAAACCTGTTCAGGACTATAAGCTATCTCAGCGCCTTCTTCTGAATATTCATGGTCTGAAAAATTAGACTTCTCTCCGGCGCCCGCTTCTATTACTATTCGGTGACCATGAGCAATGAGTGTAGCCACAGTTGATGGTACCAGAGCGACTCTATTTTCCTGAAGTGTAATTTCTTTAGGAATACCTATAAATAATTTATTAGGCTTTCGGGAAAGTTCGAGCATTTCTGCTTGAGGTTGTAGTGTCTGCTCGGTAAACACTTTGGGGATGGGTATCCGCTTTTCCTTATCACTCATAAACCACTTTACTTATATCAACTATTACATAGGCTACAAAAATAGAATTTTTCGACTGGATTCATCTATTAATTTAATCTGAATTCTAAATACATGATCATCTAATAGTTCTGAAATTATCTGTGGCCACTCAATGAAGCAATAATTAGGTCCATATAAAAAATCTTCTATCCCAATATTTAATGCTTCATCAATGGTTTTCAGTCGGTAAAGATCAAGGTGATAAACCGGAGCATTCAATTGAGGGCTAAAATATTCATTGATCAATGCAAAAGTAGGACTATTTACCTGGTCTTCAACTCCTAAGTGAGTACAGATTGATTTTATAAAGGTAGTTTTGCCGGCTCCCAGCTCCCCTTCAAAGGTCCAAATCTTTCTGCTACTGGCAAATTCTAACAAGTTAATTGCAGCTTGATTCCAGTCTGAAAGTGAAGAAATTAAGAAGCTTTCCAATGCTATAAAATTTACATTTATTCAAATGTAAGATAAATTTGACAAAAGGACTGTATCAGGCTGAATTACCGCTGTTTATATTGCTTTTAATAAACACAATTTGTTTCCATTTTAGCTCAAAATTTTGTATCTTTGTAAAGATATGGTTAAAGATGAAAAACAATTGGAAGCGCAAAATAATAATAACTACAGCGCTAGTAATATCCAAGCTCTAGAAGGGCTTGAAGCTGTAAGGAAAAGGCCTGGCATGTATATTGGAAGTACAGATTCCAAAGGCCTCCATCACCTTGTCTGGGAAGTGGTAGATAACTCTATTGATGAGCATTTAGCAGGTTATTGTAATGAAATTGATGTGATCATACATCAAGACAATTCAATATCTGTTCAAGATGATGGACGAGGTATTCCTACAGGTTTACATAAGAAGTTGCAAAAGTCAGCTTTAGAAGTAGTAATGACCGTCTTACACGCCGGAGGTAAGTTTGACAAAAATACATATAAGGTATCTGGTGGTTTACATGGTGTAGGGGTCTCTTGTGTGAATGCCTTATCAGTTGATTTGAAAGCTGAAGTACATCGTGAAGGAAAAGTCTTTGTACAAGAGTATGTACAGGGAAAGCCACAATATGATGTAAAGGTAGTCGATGAGGCATCGGACACAGGTACTACCATTACGTTTCGTCCAGATCCTGAGATTTTCTCAGTGTTGGAATACAAGTATGAGATTCTTGCTAATCGACTAAGGGAGTTATCTTTCCTTAATAAGGGCTTGATTCTTAGAATTACTGATGAACGCAACACAGATGAAAAAGGTAATTTCGTTTCTGATGAGTTTGTCTCTGAAGGCGGCTTAAAGGAATTCGTTCAATACATCGATAATTCGAAAAATAGTTTGTTGGATGAGCCTATCCACATTATTGGCAAGGAGTCAAATGTGGAAGTTGAGGTTGCCATGCAATACAACAGCTCTTATTCTGAAAATATCTATTCTTTCGTTAACAACATCAATACGAGAGAGGGGGGTACACACGTAAATGGTTTAAGAAGAGCGATCAACAGAGAATTTACTAAGTATGCTGATGAACAGGGCCTATTC
>JBCBCD010000629.1:0-4724 GCA_038530915.1 Bacteroidota bacterium | reverse complement strand
TGCGATTGTGGGATCTTACATAGGACTCTTTTTTCTCTCCGCTACTTTTATTTCCATAGGATTATTTGCCTCCGCTTTGAGTAAAAACCAGATTGTCGCTTTTGTATTGGCAGCATTTTTATGCTTTTTCCTGTATTATGGCTTTTACTTTTTAAGCAAGTTGCCTGTATTTACTGGTAAAGCTGATCTCTTGATACAAAACCTGGGGATTGATTATCATTATGAATCCATTAGCAGAGGAGTACTTGATACCCGTGATATTATATATTTTCTTTCGGTTATTGCGTTTTTTCTTGGAATAACCATGTTGACTTTAGAAAGTCGTAAACAGTAATTCAATAATGCAAAGCATAAGAATCAAACAGTTTTTACCCTTCATTCTGTTGGCAGCTGTGCTTATTTTTATCAATATCATTGCCAATAGTCGCATTGGTACACAACCTTTGTACACTGCTTTAGATTTGACGGAAGAAAAAAGGTATTCTCTAACGGAATCTTCTAAACAGTTGTTAAGATCCGTTGATGATGTTGTATTCATTCGCATTTTATTAGACGGGCAGTTCCCGGCCGGGTTTAAACGTTTGCAAAATGCTACTCGTGACATCATAGATGATTTCCGCCAGGAAAATAGCTTGATTGAATACCAATTTGACGATCCACTCAAAGGGGATGGAGGGGATGTAAAAGAAAGGCAACAGACTTTAGCAGAAGCAGGAATTTTTCCGGTCAATTTAAGGGTAAAGGATAGCGATGCTACCACAACTTCTACCATTTATCCCTATGCTGTCGTATACTATAAAGGGCGCCAAATGCCTGTTAATTTGTTGGAAAATCAAGTTTTAGGTAATGATGAGATGGTATTAAATAATTCTGTTGCTCTTTTGGAGTACAAGTTGGCAGATGCCATTTTGAAGCTTAAAACACCCTATAAAAAACTCATAGGCTTTACAGCTGGTCATGGGGAGTTGAGCCCAAAAGAAACGGCTAGTTTGGAAAGCAAAGTCCGGAGGTATTACGAAACCGATCGGTTCTACCTCGACAGCGTTACTTCTATTAGTACAGATCTTTCTGCTTTAATCATTGCAAAACCTACTCAGCCTTTTTCTGACAAGGAAAAATTCAAAATTGACCAGTACATCATGAACGGAGGTAAAGTGTTGTGGTTGATCGATAAATTGGATGTAAGCTTGGATAGCTTGAATGATGGTTTCCATTTTCCATCTGAGTACAATACTGATCTGGATGATTTACTGTTCAAGTACGGAGTAAGATTGCAACCTAATTTGGTGTTAGATCTTCAAAACTCCAAAATCCCCTTACAAGTAGGTGTTGTAAGTGGCCAACCTCAGTTCGACTTGTTCAATTACCCATACCACCTGGTGACGATACCAGCTAGCGACCATCCTATTGTAAAAAGTGTAGATGCGGTCAATCTTCAATTTGCGAGCAGTATAGATACTTCTGTTAGGATAAAAACAGATGTTGAAAGAACGGTTTTGCTTCGTTCTTCCCCAAATACCAGTATGCAGTTTATTCCCGTCCGCATGAATTTTGAATTTTTAAGAACACTCGATCCTACAAGGTTTGATAAGGGCGAACAAGCCCTGGCACTGCTTTTAGAAGGGACTTTTCCTTCCGCTTATACCAATCGTACTACTCAAAGCATGCGAGCTGGGCTGTCACAACTTGGTCAGGAGGTTAAAGATATAAGTGTACCCAATAAGATGATAGTTGTTTCAGATGGTGATATTGCAAAAAGCAGAGTCAATGCACAAACAGGAGAGGTTACACCCTTAGGATTCAATATTTACGAGAGAAAACGCTACAGCAATGAAGAATTTCTTTTAAATGCTTTAGAGTACCTCATCGATGATAGTGGTCTAATAGAAGCCAGAGGCAAAGAAATCAAATTGAGACTACTGGATAAAAAGAAAATGGACGATGAAAGAGCTTATTGGCAAACCCTCAACTTGTTGTTGCCACTTTTGTTCTTGCTGGTTTTTGGACTGGTTTTTAACTTTGTCAGAAATAGAAAATATAAATAACCTCATAATCTTATAAACTCATACACTAACCATGCCTCCAATAGAAAGAAATGAAAATAAAAATGCCAACCGGAATAAACTATTACTCATTCTTACGATGACGCTTGGAATGTTGGTTGGTTTTATTGCCTTTACCAATATTTTTGAAGAAGATGATACTAGTTTATTGGTGGCAGATAGAAAATTTGCTGTAGAAGAAACGCAGATTGGTAAAATTTTTATAGCTGATAGAAGAGGTAATACAACTACCTTAGAAAAAGTAAACGGAAGTTGGCTTTTAGAAGGAAAAGAAAAGGTAAGGCAAAATGCAATGGCCAATCTATTGGATGCCGTTACAAGGATACAAGTTGAATACAAACCTCCACAGGCAGCCGAAGAGCATATGATAAAAGACCTGGCAGCAAATGGAATAAAGGTCGAAATCTATGATCCAAAAGATAATCTTCTGAAAGCCTATTATGTTGGGGGTTCTACCCAAGATGAAAGAGGAACTTTTGCGATTATGGAGGGATCAGAAAACCCTTACGTAACACATATTCCAAACTGGTCGGGCAATCTCCGTTTTAGATACAACCTAACAGGAGACGACTGGCGAGATAAAACTTTACTGGATCATGAGGAAGCTGAGATCGTCAATATAACGGTTGAATATCCCAAACAGCAGGACAAATCTTTCAAATTAATCAAATCAGGGAGGAATATAGAAGTTCAACCTTTTTATGAAATTACACCAGCGATTAACCTTCCTTACAATCAAGCCAACCTTCAGGCTTATGTACTTCGATTTGAAAAAGTAGTGGCAGAAGCCTTTGAAAATGACAACCCGGTCAAAGACTCAATTAGAAACAATCTTCCATTTAGCATTATTACTGTAGAAGATCAGGATGGTCGTTCTACTAAACTGGAATTGTTTCCCATTTTTCCAAAAAATACCGCTACCGACCCAAAGACGGGTATGCCACTTGTAAATGATGCCGTAGAACGTTATTTTGTAGATAGAAATGACAAGGACTTCATGCTGGCTCAACATCGTCTTGTTAGAGAAGTACTTTGGGCGTATGAATCTTTTTTTAACTGATTGATTTACCCAACCAACCATCAAATGAAAACGCTAAAAAGCTATGGAACGGTAATTGTAATGCTATTGATTGCTCTTTTGACTGCTTCCTGGACTCTTACTCCTGATCCTGCATGGGGTTTCTGGGGACATAGGAGAATCAATCGAGTGGCAGTGTTTTCATTGCCTCCAGAGATGATCAAGTTTTACAAACAACATATTGAGTATGTTACCGAACATGCTGTCGATCCGGACAAACGCAGATATGCTACAAAATTTGAAGGCCCACGCCATTTTATAGATATCGACCATTGGGGTACCTATCCATTCGACAATGTACCAAGAGACTGGACAGAAGCATTAGCTAAATTCTCAGCTGTTTTTGCCATCACTCAAAATGGAGATACTCTACCGGTTTTTGATCACAATACCCTGGATTGGGAAGGAAGAGAATTGGTGTATACCGGTACAAATACTCAGGTAAAAGCTTATTGGCCGGCAAAGGGTTTGGAAAAACAAGCCTATATAGAATTCTTCGGTAAGTATGTCGAACCACAATATTATGAAGATATTTGGCGAATAGAAGGGCATGTATTTGATGAAATATTAGGTTTTGAGTTAAATGCTAAAGAATTATATGTGGAAGATCATTTTACAGAATATGGGATCTCTCCTTATAACCTCCTTCAGATGTATGGTCGATTGACCAAAGCTTTTCGAGATAGAAATATCAAACAAATATTACGAATTTCATCCGAAATGGGACATTATGTGGGGGATGCACATGTACCTCTACACACCACCGAAAACTACAATGGACAATTGACTGACCAAGTGGGCATACACGCATTTTGGGAAAGTAGGATTCCTGAGTTGTTTGCTGATAAAGAGTATGATCTTTTTGTGGGAAAAGCTCAGTATGTTGACAATCCCAAAGAGTATTTTTGGGATGTAGTTTTAGCCAGCCATGTACTGGTGGATAGCGTACTTGCTATAGAACGAAGATTGTCACTGACAATACCACAAGACCAACAATACTGTTTTGATGAGAGATTAGGGCGAACCATCCGTACTCAATGTGAGGAATTTGCTGCTGCTTATCAAAATGAAATGAACGGCATGGTAGAAGAACGCATGCGGGCTACCATCCTTGCTGTAGCTAGTGTTTGGTACTCCGCCTGGATAGATGCTGGTCAACCTGATCTGAATCGCTTAGGTGAACTCCAATTATCTGAAGATGAACTTAAAGCCATGCGTGCTTTGGATGTAAAATCAAGGGGATCGGAAATTATCGGACGTAAGCATGAAGGAGGGGGATCATAGGTCATGGGTCATAGGTCATGGGGCTTGCAGGAAAAGGTTGTGATGGAATTTATTCCAAAATATAGAATAAGAAAGAGGATTTTCTTACGCATGCACAAGAAAATCCTCTTTCTTATTATTATGCCAAATAAATTTGGCACTACACTACTCTTATTTTATTACGATCATCTTCTTAGTCACTGCTTGATCTGCTGTTTCTACAGTGTAATAAATCACACCTACCGCCAAATCTTCAGCTTTTACGTCTACTGTACTTCTTCCTGCTCCAAATGCTCCATTCACTACTTTCAATACTTTAC
>JBCBCD010000628.1:3087-4730 GCA_038530915.1 Bacteroidota bacterium | reverse complement strand
GGTAACGGCAAGAATGGATGGAGGTGATGGATTGGCGCAAGCTAGCATTTACGATCAGATAGCTATAAGGATTGGCGGATCTAACCATCAAACTCCCGCTACTTTTTACATGAAAGACTTTTTGCCTACTCAATCTTTTGTACAGGAAGGCACGCCACGTTTTGATGACCTTCAAGCTCAAGGTTTGCCCATGTTCCATACTTTTGAAAGTGCCGAATCAGGAATTGGTTTAGTTGCTGATCCTAACAATCCGGTTACTATGTTTTATGGCGAAGCTGACCCGGCTGGAAGCACACAAGGAGTAGGTCGATATGTTAGACCAGAAGGAGCTGTAGCGGATGGGTTTTCCGATTTTAAGTTCACACCAATGGATGCGGTAATCGACTTTTCAGCTTATAGTAAGTTTGCTTTAGATGTATATGTTCCTTCTGATCAAGCATACGAAGGTAACTTTGCGCCTACTGCAGAATTTCTATTCCTCGATTCAAGTAATCCAGAATTCTGGACTACCTGGACTGTTCTTGGTCAAGAGATCACTGCTGAACAGTTTGATACTTGGGTGACAGTAATTCTGGATGGTGGTGATAATCTTGCAGGTTCTGCCATCTATGATCAGATTGCATTGCGAATAGGTGGATCCAATCACCAGGTAGGTGCTACTTTCTATGTAAAGGATTTTAGACCCGTAGTAGAATAATCGGATAGATTAGGAGTCCATAAATATTATTCTACTTTAAGTTTCATACATTTCATGTTGGTTTCCCTGAAATATGGGAAACCAATCATCATCATTTTTATGAAGATTATACATCAATTGATAGGCTTGTTAATAGTCTGCTATCTCTTCATCGCTTGTGAGTCAGAAGGTGATGAAACAATGCCAATTTCCAGTTGCAATGATCAGATACAAAACGGATTGGAAGAAGGTATAGATTGTGGTGGTGATTGTACACCCTGCTCACCAACTGTAGAAGTACCTGACGGAGGTTTTGAATCGCCTGAATCCAGAACAGGTTACAGTTTGATATGGTCTGATGAGTTTTCAAACTCAGGAGTAGATACTGAAAAATGGTCTTATCACCTGGGGGATGGCTGTCCAAATCTTTGCAATTGGGGGAATAATGAATTGCAATATTATACTCAAAATGAGGAAAACATCTTTACACAAGATGGCTATTTAGTTATAAGGGCCATCAATGAGCGACTTAATGGATACAACTATACATCAGCCCGTATTCATTCAGATGATAAGTTTGAGTTTAAATATGGTCGTGTTGACATCAGAGCAGCTATGCCTGAGGCAACAGGGACTTGGGTAGCTTTATGGTTGATTAATAAATCCTATTCGATTTATAATCCGGATAAGTTTTGGCCTAGTGGAGGTGAGATTGATATTGCTGAATATGTAGGCGAAGCAAAGGATGAAATACTAGGTACGGCTCATTTTGGAACAGATTTTCCAGTAAATCATAGATATATATCAAAGAAGTACATCACCAAACAGCATCCTTTTCACCTGGCTTTCTATGTTTTTTCAATTGAATGGGAAAAAGATAAGATTACCTGGTTAGTTAATGATCAGGTTTATCATGAAGTCAATACCAGTTCAACGAATGCTTTCAATCAGCCCTATCCATTCAATG
>JBCBCD010000628.1:0-3077 GCA_038530915.1 Bacteroidota bacterium | reverse complement strand
GTTTTATCTGATCATGAACTTATCTGTAGGTGGCAATTTAACCACACAAGGTCCAAGTAGTTTTGAGTATCCCACTGACTTGATTATCGATTATGTAAGAGTCTTTCAAAAAGAATAGTATGAATAAGGAAATAGGCTGGGGGATTATTGGGCTTGGAAATATAGCGCATGCATTTGTAAAAGATTTGAAGTTAGTAGAAGGAATTAGCTTGACGGCAGTTGCATCCAGAAGTGTAGACAAAGCTGCTGCATTTGCTAGCCTGTATGGAGCTGAACAACATTATGGTAATTACGAAGCTTTGATGAAAAATCCGGAGGTGGACATAGTCTACATCGCTACTCCACATGATAGTCATGCCGACTTAAGCATTAAGGCTATGGAGCATGGCAAACATGTGCTTTGTGAAAAGCCATTAGCTGTAAATGCGGCTCAAGTAAGTAAAATGATCAATATAGCTCGTCAAAAGGGCGTGTTTTTCATGGAAGCTTTCTGGACACGATTCAATCCTACTTTTGAGGCCTGTTTAAAACTAGTAAATGAAGGCGCAATTGGTACGGTCAACTATATAAATGCAGACTTCAGTTTCCTCAGAAACGATCCTGTAGATAGTCGTATGCTAAATATGGATCTGGCAGGAGGCTCTTTATTAGACATGGGCGTATACCCGGTATTTTTAGCTTATTCGATTCTGGGAATGCCGATTGATATAAAAGCTACAGCCACCTTTCACAATACGGGTGCAGATCTACAAACATCTGCTTTACTGAAATATAAAGGAGGAATCGCATTGATTATGAGTGGTTTTAAGTCACAATCTGATATGACAGCAAAGATTTATGGTACGGAGGGGCGTATTTACTTAAAGCCTTATTGGCATGAAACACAAGGCTACACCCTTATCAAAGGCAATGATGGCAAGGAAGTAAAAAGTGAGCATACACTTCCTACGATAGGGAAGGGATTTACTTACGAAATACGAGAATGTATCCAATGCATCCTAAACGAACAACAAGAAAGCACTAAATGGAGCTGGCAAAATAGCCTCGACTTAATCACAATTGTAGACGGAATAAGAAAACAAACAAATCTTCATTATCCATTCGAATAATTAATAATGTATTATGAAAAGCAATTATTACTACATAATTTTTACAGGCCTCTTGGTTTTTGCCTGTAACAAAAAAGTACAAGTAGATCAGACTATTACGCAAACTACTTCAGAGGAAAGACCACTTGCAAAATTTGAACCCATCAATGGAGAGACACTTGTCTTTGTAGGTCAAGACCTAGAATCCATTGGTGGTTTAAAAGAATACGATGATGGTTATACCAATCATTTTCCTGTACCTGCCGGAATTACCTTATACACGGGTTTAAGTTCAAATGATGGTTCATTTGGTGGAGACAATGAAAAAGGATTGAGTGGAGTTTATGAGACAGTTGATCACGGAAATGGCCCTTCAAATATGTCAATGCTATTGGAAGATCCCAAGTTTAAACATACAAGCTTGGCTATTGGCCTTTCATTAGTCAATTATGAAGATAAAGTGGCTGATGGATCAATGGATGATAGCATTAAACAGTTGGGTGAATTCCTCTTGAGCCTGGGAGATCGCCCGGTCTTTTTGCGAATAGGGTATGAGTTTGACGGTTACCCATGGAATCATTACGAACGTGAGCCTTGGCTAGAAGCATACAAGCGTATTAAAGATATGTTGGATGAACAAGGCGTTACTAATACCGCATACGTTTGGCAATCGGTAGGATGGGTTTCTAATTTGGAACAGTTAGAAGCATGGTATCCTGGCGATGAGTATGTCGATTGGTGTGGTTTTTCATTTTTTAACCGTTGGCGAGAAAACAGGATGATTGAGTTTGCAAGAGAAAAAGGGAAACCTGTATTCATAGCAGAAGCATCCGCAACCATTTCTGATTTCACGGCAAAATTTGATGGAAAAACCAAAGAGACCATTCTTTCCAATCCACACCAGGCAACAGAAGCATGGAATAAATGGTTTGTGCCCTTCTTTAAAACGATAGAAGAGAACAGAGATGTCATTAAGGCAGTACACTATATCAACTGTAATTGGAAAGCACGCCCCATGTGGTTTGAAAATCCAACCTTTCAAAGTGTGGATGCTCGTATAGAAACCAGTCCACTCATTCGTGAAAAATGGTTGGAGAAAGTTGGTCAGCCTGAATACTTGCATTCTTCTGAAGATCTTTTCACTAAACTTAACATTGACTAGTATGAATTATCAGGAATATGCCAAGCAGTTTTGGAAAGAGGGTTATTTAGTGATCGAAAATTTCTTTGACAATGCTTTGATGGATCACCTGAATGAAATCATCCTGCAACATTATGGGATGAATCCTGAATGGGAACATTCTAATGAGTTCCTTGAAAAGGCCGCTACTGAAGTCGTCCCTTGGTTTCCTTTTAGAACGGGAGATACTCATTTTCAACCTATCGAAGAAGATGAAAGGCTAAATGCTTTGACAGAAGCTATTTTGGGGATGGACTGGCAAAGCCTTTATTTAATGGTGATGTTTTCAAAGCAAGGTACAAAAGGACAAGCCTGGCATCAGGATAGTCCGCCAGAAGAGGAACACAAGTTCAATCTGAATAGGTTGTTCTATACCCACGATATTACAGATGAGATTGGAGGGAAAACCTTAGTGGTACCCGGTTCTCATAAGGAAGGTGTTTTGCCAAGCGGAGATCCACATGGTATGATCAAAAATCAAGTGGTTTTGAGTCCTAAAAAAGGTACTTTAGTGATTTTGCATGGACATACCTGGCACAGTGTTTTACCCATAAAAGGTACTTACAGAGTATCTGCTAATGCACGAGCTATACCGAAAGATACTCCCGAAGATATTACGGATATAGCAGTGTATAGAAATATGAGGTATCGATTTTCTACTAGTGAGGTGATAGAAGAGCGGTAATTTTACAAACATATGAGTCGCAAGAGTTGCAGAGAGCAACTCAATGTGACTCTTTCGACTCATATTCAAAACCTCAAATTATGAAAAAGACAATTCTACTTTTATTCACACTTCTTGTTTCAAC
>JBCBCD010000627.1:0-4731 GCA_038530915.1 Bacteroidota bacterium | reverse complement strand
AGGAGAAGATATCATCCCAAAGAATGTTGATTTCAATATCATCGATCTTTTCGAAAAAGTAACCGATAAAGATGGCGCCTTAATGGCCCGCCAATTGGCGAAGGAAGAAGGCATCCTCTTAGGTTATAGTGCGGGTTCTGCTGTTGCTGGTTTATTACAACTAAAAGATAAGCTCACTAAAGATGATGTGGTCGTTGTTTTAATACACGATCATGGTAGTCGCTATATTTCCAAAATTTACAATGATGATTGGATGAAAGAGAAGGGTTTTCTTGATTAATCTTTTCATCCTGTTATCTTGTCATCTTGTTATAACCTAAATCAAATGACAAGATAAAAAGATGATAAGATAACAGGATAACAAGATGATCAAACCTTCGGTGGCTTAATGTTCTTAAAGTGCCCATTCATTTGCACTCTCTTTCTTAGGTTTTCCATTTCTGAAACAATCGGTATCAATTTCTCCAGATGGTCGTAAACAAACCTAAGTCTAAGCTTTTCCTGGTAGATTCTTAAAAGATTGTATTCTTGAGAAAGATTTAGTCCTATGTGGTGAGCGATATCGTAAATTTTGAAGTTATCGTCGTTTTCAGGCACATCTTTATTAATGTTGAGTAGATCAAATAAAGTACCCACTTTTTCTAATACCCTTTCACTTAATAAGAAATCACCAGCCATATCATTTTCAATATCTTCTACATGGGCACCAGCATACAACTTACCAGGAGTCACTTGCATGTATTCATCCATTCTAAAGATACCTACTCCTCTGGTCCTAACATCCATTTCACCATTGGGGTATTTTTTTTCGATGCTGACCAATTCCATTTCTGTACCCACTTTCATCACTTCATCATCTATATAAGCAGGAATTCCGAAAGTAATATTATCAGATTCACACTCGTTAATCAACTGCTTATATCGGGGTTCAAAGATGTGTAAGTTGAGTTTCTCGTCAGGAAAAACAACCAATTGTAGAGGAAAAAGAGGAAGAAGACGTGACATGTATTATTTGTTTTTTTAATTCAGCCGAAAAGTATTAAATTAAAATCCGTTGGTAAAGAAAACCAATAATTAAACTACAACTATATTTATATTCAAACAACCAAGATGAAAACCACAAACCTACGCTATCGTTCACAGCATTGGCTGTTTTTATTTTTACTTGCAATATTGGTCTTTAGCTGTAACTCTTCTTCTAAAAGAACGATGACAAATGCAGAAGTAGATAAGTACATTTATGCATATACCTCTGGAATCATTACTAAAACTACCCCCATTAGAGTTAGTTTCACACAAGATGTGATAGATGTTTCTGAAATTGGACAAGAAGTAACTAAGAATTTATTAAGCTTTTCTCCTGAAATTGAAGGTATTTTAAGCTGGGAAAATGCTCGTACTTTAAGGTTTGATCCTGTTCAGGAATTTCAGTCAGGAACGGTTTATCAGGTAGCACTTGATGCAAAATCTTTATTGTCTGACTTGCCCAACAATCAATCTACTTTTGATTTTGAATTCCAAACCAGGGCACAATTCTTTGAAATCACTTTTGAAGGATTGAGTACCCCTAATGCTGAGGTGCTTGAAAAACAAAGCCTAACAGGTAGCATCACTACTGCAGACGCAGCGGATCTTTCCTTAATTGAGACGGTTATAACAGCTTCTCAAAATGGCAATGACTTAGCACTGGAATGGAGTCATTTTCCAGAACGACAAGAGCACCAATTTGTGGTAAATAATATTCAAAGATCTGAGGATGCCTCACAAGTGGCTATTCGTTGGAACGGTTCAGAAATTGGTTCCAATCAAAAAGGAAATGAGATCATTGATGTACCAGCTTTGGGTAACTTCATGATTACTCAGGTAAAAACTTTTCAGGATGATAGTCCCTATGTCCAATTGAGTTTTTCGGATCCTTTGCAGGAAAATCAAAATCTCGATGGTTTGATAGCTATTGAAGGCAATGGTACCCCTTTACAATATATTATAGATGGGCAAACCATCAATGTTATTCCATCTGTTCCTGTTAGAGGTGCTTTTAACTTGACGGTAAGTGGTGCCATCAAAAATAGTCGTGGCGATCGAATGAATAAAAACAGTCAATGGAATTTGGCATTTGAAGACATCAAACCTGCATTACGATTACTGGGGAGTGGTGTTATTATGCCAGAGTCAGAAGGTTTGTATTTCCCATTTGAAGCCATTGGCCTAAATAAAGTTGAAGTAGAAATCTTCAAGATTTACAACAACAACGTATTGCAATTTTTACAAAATAATACCTTGAGCGGATCTGATTACATGTATCAGGTAGGTCGTATTATTTTTCAAAAAAACATCTCCTTACAAAGTCTAAAGCCTGATGCCATTACTACTGAGTGGACACGATATGCTTTAGATTTGGGTGAGTTTATAGATCAAGATCCAGATGCCATTTATCAAGTGAGAATTGGTTTTCAACCTGCCTTTACCAACCTGAGCTGTTCTGAAGGCAATATCAACGAATTTAGCGACCCAATTGAAAGAGAGGAAGATAATGATGGCAACCCTAGTAGCATAATGAGTGGATGGTATGGCATTGGTGGATATTATTCGGGCTATCGTTGGGAACAGAGAAAGAATCCTTGCTACACCGCTTATTACAATTCCAATAATTTTATAACGAGCAATGTAATTGCTTCAAACTTAGGTCTGATTGTAAAAGGCAGCGATGATAAAAACTTCAATGTTACGGTCTCAGATTTGAGAACAACAGAAAGTATTTCGGGTGCGAAAGTTACCTTTTATGACTTTCAACAACAAGTCCTTGGTCAAGCTACGACCAACGCTGACGGAGTTGCATCTATCCAACTGGAAAGAACTCCTTTTGTAGCGATAGCTTCTTCCAACAAGGAAAAAGGATATTTGCGCCTTACAGATGGAGATGCCTTATCTACCAGTCGATTTGATGTCGGTGGTTCAAGACCTCAAAATGGTCTAAAGGGTTTTATTTATTCAGAAAGAGGGGTTTGGCGTCCTGGCGATTCCATTTATCTCAATTTTATGATTCACACTCAAGGCGAGCCATTACCCGCCAACTATCCTATCAATTGTGAATTGTATGATCCAAGAGGGCAATTGCAAGAGAAATGGGTAACTTCTCAAAATGTAAATGGTCTCTACCCTTTGCATTGTGCTATACCACAAACAGCACCTACCGGTAGTTGGATGTTTAAAGTAAAAGCAGGTGGTGCCTCGTTTACCAAAATACTTCCGATAGAAAGCATACAACCCAATCGTATTGCCATACAACTGGACATAGAAAATGAAGGCTTATCATTCGAAAATGAACCTCAACAACTTCAGTTGAATGCCAATTGGTTGCATGGCGCTCCCGCTCAATCCTTGAAAGCAAGAGTGGAAGCTCAGCTGATGGCTACAAACACAACTTTCGAGAAATTTCCCGATTTCGTTTTTGATGATCCGGCAAGGAGAGTCAGTAGCAATCAAAAAACCATTTTTGATGGTACCTTAAATAGTCAGGGCCAAAGCACGATCAACACTACCCTGCTGGGCAACCAATCAGTAGCAGGAAAGCTGAAAGCAAAATTCAAAACACGTGTTTTTGAAAAAGGAGGCAACGCCAGCACAGATGTTTATGAAGTAGATTATTCCCCTTTTAATATCTATGCTGGTGTTTCTATCCCAAGAAACAAATACCAGGAAAAAAGATTGGACATCGGTAAAGCAAAAGAAATCTCATTTTCTGTTGTTGATAAAGATGGCAATCCTCAAGCCAATAAGTCTTTGTCAATAGGTTTGTATAAAGTCAATTGGCGTTGGTGGTGGGATTCCAACAACAATGACGTTACTCAATACAATTCCAACAACCACTTCAATGCGCAGGAAAATGTAACCCTCACCACTAATAACCAAGGCAGAGTGGATTGGAATGTGAGAGTTGACGATTGGGGTCGCTATATGATCAGAGTGTGTGATGCAGAAGGAGGTCATTGTTCGGGTGACTTTTTCTATGCAGGCTACCCCTGGTACGATAATGATCAAAGCAATAAGCAGGCCGCTGCCATGCTCAACTTCATCTCTGACAAACCTTCTTATGAAACCGGAGAAGAAGTAACATTGACCGTACCCACAGGAGAAGCAGGCCGCATCATGGTTACGATAGAAAATGGTTCTGAAGTAGTTGATCAGTTTTGGGTGCAAGCTCAAAAAGGAGACAATACGATAAAATTCAATACTACAGCGGATATGGCGCCAAATGTATATGCGCACATATCACTCCTTCAGCCACATGCACAAACTCAAAATGATTTGCCCATAAGGATGTATGGTGTCATTCCCATAATGGTCACTGATCCCGAGACCGTTTTAGAGCCCAAACTTCAAATGCCTGATGAACTTAGACCAGAACAAGAGGTCGAACTAACTGTAAGTGAATCCAACGGCAAACCCATGTCTTATACCATAGCGGTTGTTGATGAAGGATTACTAAGTCTTACACGCTTTAAAACTCCTAATCCTCATACTTCCTTTTATGCAAGAGAAGCACTTGGGATCCGCACCTGGGATGTGTACGACAAAGTTTTAGGCGCTTATGGTGGAAAATTCAGCCGCATCCTTAGTATTGGTGGTGATGCCGAGGTAGAACCTGTAGATCCGGATAGTCCTCCAAATCGATTTGATCCTGTTGTGATTCATTTGGGACCTTTTCAATTGGATCCGGGCAAACAGGCC
>JBCBCD010000626.1:0-4752 GCA_038530915.1 Bacteroidota bacterium | reverse complement strand
AAAACTTTAGAAGAAAATGTAGAAAAACTCCATCAATTCATCAAAACTAATCTACCAAATCACACTCAATGGCAAATAGTAATAGCAGATAACGGATCAACGGACAAAACACTGGAAATTGCTCAGCAACTTTCTGACCAATATTCAGAAGTTATCTTTGTAACCGTACCCAGAAAAGGAGTTGGCCTGGCTTTAAAAACTTCTTGGGGACAATCTGAAGCAGATATTGTAGGTTATATGGATCTAGATCTGGCTACTGACCTACCTCATTTCATTGAAGCTTACCATGCTATAACTAATGAAAATTATGATATCGTGTATGGTAGTCGTTTGCACAAAAACTCAAAAGTTATCGGCCGAACCTTTAAAAGAGAAGTAGCCTCAAGAGTTTTTAATTTAATGCTAAAACAATATCTAGGGGTAAAGTTTTCTGACGGTATGTGTGGCTTTAAATTTTTGAAAAGAAGTGTGTACCCTAGTCTAAATAACTTAGGTGCACAAAATGATGGCTGGTTTTTTTCAACCGAATTATTAACTACGGCAGAATGGCTGAATTTAAAAATTTTTGAACTTCCTATTAAATGGACAGATGATGCCAGCAGTAGCAAGGTAAAAATTATACCTCTTGCAAAAAAGTACATCAAAGCCATGCATGAACTAAAGCTTAAAAAGCCTCAAAAAATATGATCCAACTTCCTAAGTTACAATTGGGAACAGCCATGTGGGGCTGGACCATGGACAAACAAACTTGTTTTGAAATTTTAGATCATTTTTACCAGCAGGGTTTTCGAAAAATTGATGCCGCCACCAATTATCCCATTAACAAAAAGCCAGAAGATTTTAGAAAATCAGAACAATGGCTCCATGAATGGCTCACTTCGCATCAGGTAAAAGACCTACAAATAACCATCAAAGTGGGTAGTCTCAGCAATATGCGATCTCCCGATAACAATCTCAGTAAGAGTTTTTTATTGATGAATTTAGCAGATTATCAGGCCAAGTTTGACACCAACTTAAACTGCTTCATGATTCATTGGGATAATAGAGCCGATGCAACAGGTATTAGAGAATCGTTAGAAGTGATGGAAGAAGCAGGTAAAGAAAAGGTAGTAGCTGGTTTATCAGGCATCAAACATCCTAAAATCCATGCTTCAATAGCGGATGAGTTGCAACTCAATTTTGAAATACAACTCAAACACAATTTACTAAAGTCAGATCTTGAGCGATATAAAGTCTTTCATGAGAAAGCTCAGTTTTATTGCTATGGGATCAATGCAGGTGGTATGAAGCTTGATCGTACTTATTATACAAAAGAGAGCTCTTTAAAAGCCAGAGGAGGAAATATTGAAGAAAAGCCAGTCATACTGGATGATTTGATAAAGATTCAAGAAGACTTCAACTCGGATTCGAGCGAATATCAGTTAAGCCAGTTTAATCAAATGGCTATGGTATTTGCAGCTTATAATTCCTTGATAAAAGGAATACTCATAGGGCCTTCAAAACTCAGTCAACTACAGGCAACGCTTGAGTTTTATCAACAACTAAAAGAAATAGATTTCAACAAAGTATATTCTCAACTAAAAGCCATTGCTTTATAAGCTATTCATATGGATTACGCGATCATAGGCGGCGGAATTTTTGGCGTATACGCAGCTCTTTTTCTGGCAAAAAAAGGCAAGAAAGTAGTTATTATAGAAAAGGAAAAACAACTTTTTAAAAAAGCATCCATAGTCAACCAGGCCAGGTTGCACAGCGGCTATCATTATCCACGATCTATTGCAACTGCGGTGATGTCTGATGAAAATAAAGCTCGCTTCACAGCTGAGCATAAGGCTTTTATCCATACTGAATTTGAAAAATACTATGGGATTGAGAGGAATGCTTCATTTACCGATAGTCGACAATTTGAACGCTTTTGTAAATACCTGAATATACGATGTGACAGGATTGATTTTCATCCTTTATTCAATTATGATAGTCTGGATGCTTTGTATCAAACAACAGAGTATACCTTCGACCCTATCTTGATTGCACAATATTACATTAAACAACTTAATGCTCATTCTGACAATATTTCTGTTTTGAAATACAGAAAGGTAAAAGAAGCAGTGGACGTAAATGGCAAATGGAGGATCTTAATTGAAAATCAAGAAGATCTTTCCATGGAAAGTATACAGGCTGAACAAGTAATCAATGCAACATATGCCGGAAGCAATACCATCAACCGATTATTTGGTTTGCCGGAGATCAACCTAACTCATGAAATCTCTGAGATGGTTTTTGTGAGTTCAAAGGAATTGGCTAACATGGGACTGACCGTGATGGATGGTCAGTTTGGTTCCATTATGCCATATGGTCATTCCGGCTTATTGTCTCTGTCATCTGTAGCTTATACCCACCATAAAATATCTTACGAAGCAGAACCTCATTTTGATTGTATGGATATCAATCCGGATTGTGAACCCAGTTTCATTAGTATTTGCAATGAGTGTATGGCAAAGCCACGGTCTAACAAACACAAAATGATTGCTCAGATGAGCCACTATTTTTCAGAAAGAGTACAACTGCATTACTTTTTCTCTTACTTTACCATCAAGTCTAAATTACAAGCCAATTATATCGATGACGGTCGACCTACAGAAATTTCACAATTGAATGATGATCCACCTTTTTATTGCATTTTTGCGGGTAAGATCAATTCGATATATGAAATCGAAAAGGTGATTAAAATTTGAGTATGTATACACACGAACATCAGAAGCGAGTACGATATGGTGAAACGGACCAGATGGGATATCTTTATTATGGCAATTATGCACAGTATTATGAAATAGGTCGTGTAGAGATGCTGCGTTCATTAGGGTTTACCTATAAAAATATGGAAGAGACTTTAAAAGTCATGATGCCGGTAGTAAGCTTAAACGTCAGGTATCTCAGACCAGCTTATTATGATGATTTATTAACTATAAAAACCACTTTAAAAGAACTTCCTGGGAAGTATATCACTTTTCATATGGAAATCTTGAATGAAAACAATAAATTAATCAATGGAGGTACTGTTAAGCTTTGTTTTGTAGATATGAATACCAAACAAACGGTAATTGCTCCGGAAATTTTATTAGAAAAATTAAGACCTTTTTTTGAAAAGTGAAAAGACCCAATTTTAAAAAAATATACAATCGAATTGTCAAGCATCCCAGACTCTTGAGGTTTATTCAGTGGACCAAAAGAACTTCTCTGCCTGGTTTTGCAGGAATTCCCATTTATGATGTAGCTACATTCGTTTATCACGAAAGTACTCGAGTGGATCTGTTTACCAAGGCAAATTCAGCTGCGTTTAGCTTTTTTCTTTCACTTTTCCCTTCAATCATAGCTTTATTTACCCTTTTACCCTACATCAAAAGCTATTTCTTAAAGTATTTACCAGCTGGTGAAAGTTTTGATGTGTTGCTGCAGAACGAAATTAAAAACATCATGCCTGGTGTAGCTGGTGATCGTCTCTTTGAATTCATTGATGACATCACCAATAATCCAAGAGTAGGCTTATTATCTATTGGTTTTATTATGGCTATTTATTTTGCATCAAATGGTATGATAGCACTCATGCGAGCATTTGATAAATCACATGTGGCAGCCTTCTTTTCGCGCAATTTTTGGCAAAATCGAATTATAGCCATCTTACTGACTTTTTGGTTGGGTATCTTACTTATTGCTGCTATGGTGTTTATCATTTTGGGAAATACCATTATTAGCTGGTTGACGGAATTTGATTTAATCAACAAGTTTTCAGCTTATATGCTCTTGTTTGTCAGGTGGGTAGCCATTTTGATGATGTTTTACTTCTCCATTTCAATGATTTATCGATATGGTGCCGCTGTGAGAGAAAAAATTAAAATTTTCACTCCTGGTGCTACACTTGCTACAATACTTTGTGTCCTATCTTCTTACATTTTTTCATTTTATGTGGATAATTTCAATACTTATAACAAACTGTATGGGTCGATAGGTACCATCATAGTATTGATGTTGTGGATACAACTCAACTCCTTGATTTTGATTATGGGGTTTGAATTGAATGCTAGTATTGCGGTCAACAAAGACCTAAAAAAAGCAGTTGAGGAGACAATAGTTGAAGAAGAAGTTTCAAACGAGTCTTCAGCATAATAAATTTGTTGTTAAACGCATAATGAAGTCTTAAAAGGACGTTATTAATTTGAATAGTTAATGAAACTTAAGCGATGAAAAAATATATAGCTGCCGTTCTTTTTTTATCTGTATGTGGATCTGTTTTTGGTCAAAAATACAGCAATGAATTTCTTTCCATTGGTATAGGTGCCGAGGCTCAGGCGCTTGGAAATGCAGTAGTAGCTACTACTGATGATGTAATGGCCGGATTTTGGAATCCCGCCGGATTAGCAAGATTAGATCTTGAGCAAGGTATTCAGATCGGTGCTATGCATGCTGAATGGTTTGCCGGAGTGGGTAAGTTTGATTACCTGGCAGCTGCCTTTCCTATTTCCCAGGGAAAAAGACATTTAGGTATTTCTTTGATTCGTTTTGGGATAGATGAGATTCCAAATACCTTAAGCTTGTATGAAAGTGATGGCACCATCAACTTTGAAAACCTAAGAGAGTTTTCAGCAGCAGACTATGCTTTTTTGCTTAGCTATGCTCAAAAAATAAATACCAAAAAGAATTTATTCACCGTAGGTGGAAATGTAAAAGTCATTCACAGACGCATAGGCCCTTTTG
>JBCBCD010000625.1:0-4753 GCA_038530915.1 Bacteroidota bacterium | reverse complement strand
CTTGATTCAAAATCCATCTTTTTGTGCTCATAAAACTATTTTAGAATAAAGTCTATTGACAAAATAAATTTTAAAAAAATGTTACAGAAAATAGAGGGCTACGTCTAAATAAGCGAATCGTATCAAAAACCCATTCAAATGAACAACAAGAATAACTCAAGTAAAAACGCAGTCTGGTATTTACTATTCGTTTTACCTTTGGCAATCATGGCTTTCACCAGTGCCACAAATGCAACTACTGCGGAGGAAGGAACTCAGGAAGTTGTGAATTACGAAGACACTGATAATGAATCGACTTATTGGCAAGAAACAGGTTCATTGCAAGACTACTTGAAAGAAGGCTTCTAGTTTATACAGTTTTCATTAGCAATATTGGTTTAAAAATTTAAGGGTGTAAAGGTTTAACATTGAACCTTTACACCCTTAAATTTTTAAACCGCTCAACATGAGTCCTCCCGAATTTTGTCTAAAGTCCAATCGTTATTCCTTCGGAGGCTGTCGAATCGTCCTACGGACTGTTGAAGCTAAATTTGTTGCTGCATTTTGTGCAGAACGCATTATTTAGGCTGATGAGCTTATTATTTTATTTGTTTAACGCACGCATATAGTGAAGTTTTTTAAAGTTCCCTTACTTACCTGCGTGTAAAGCATTATGGCTACTGAACTTCAGCTATTTTTCCTTATGTCCGTACGGACGAAACTCAAAATGAGCTTTGTCAGTAACCACAAGTCTTTACCCTCGATGACAGAAGAAAATTTTAAACAACTTTATAATGTGTTTTTGGGATTATAATAAGTATATCGTTTTGACCTTCTTCATAGGCCATTCAATACTTTCTATACAATATGCTTTGATTGTTCTTCGCAGAAATCATTTGGATCTGCCCTTCTTCCGTTAAGATTCGTAGGTAGCGATACACAGTGGTAATACTGATCTGCATGCCATTTTTTCTCATGAGCAGATAAAGCTCATCAGCTGAAATAGCCTTACCACATCTAGCGATCCATTGTAGGAAAATCACTTTTTTCTGATCTTTCTTTTTTGTGGAGCTTCTCACTATTGAGGAATTGAGTTAACAATACGTTCAGAGTTAAGTATCAAATGAGCTTCACTTAGTATGTTAGCCAGCTCTTTAAGTTCAGGGAGAGAGAAAAGCAAACGGATACCATTGAATGGTGTCAAAACCTGTATGCATCTACACCTTGGATCAACCTTGTCTTTGTAATCCTGATAATAAGCAACAAGTACATTTATCAATGATAATAAACTGGTTTCGGTAAGATCCAGAGCTACTGTTCCATAGGCTATGTGAAAAGTTTTACAGCAATAACAATAAACTACAAACCCTTTTTGGCTTTCATATAGAATGGTTTGCTCGTGATCTGGATTGACAGAAGGAGTCATAACTTGAAGAATTGTACCTCTTACTACTAAAGGTATGGTTAATTGTTTGTTTTTATTTAGACAAATTAAAAATAAGGATTTTAACTTGACTTTTCTATTGTTAACAGAAAAAGCACTAGTGTTAGGTAGGTTGTTTAACAATTATTGGAATAGGGCTAAGAATTAGTAGATAAGTTTGAATTAAGAGTGAAGGTTGTACCAAACATTAGGTATTAAGATTACCTATTTTATGTGAGTTTAAATTGGACTAAATCTAAATAAACAAACGTATTTTTGCACTTGAAATACATGATTCTATAAATCAACTACTTATGAAACAGACTCAAATTTTGTTTTTAGTATTGATAGTTTTTAGTACTGTCGCATTTGGTCAGTCAAAGAAAGCTAAAATGCAGATGGATCAAAAAGCCATCAAAAGCATGTGCGGTTGCTATGATATTAAGTTCAACTTCGCTGAAACATTTAACTACTCAGAAGATCCTGAGTACATGCCTTCCAAAACTTACCTTACAGGAGGCTTGGAATGGGCACAATTGGTAGTGGATGAAAATGATGAAATCGTAATTCAACATTTACTGGTAATGGAGCATGAAGGTCAATCTCATGTTATAAAGCATTGGCGCCAAGATTGGAAGTATGAGAATACAGACTTCTATATGTTTGATCATGACAACAAGTGGAAGTATGTAAATATGCCAAAAGCTGATGTAAAAGGTCAATGGACACAGAAAGTATATCAGGTAGATGATAGCCCACGTTACGAAGGTTCTGCTTCTTGGGTACATGTAGATGGTAAGAGTTATTGGGAGAATACAACTGATGCACCACTTCCTCGTAGAGAATACACTAAGAGAAGCGATTACAATGTGACAATCAGAGGCAATCGCCATGAGATCACTCCTACAGGATGGATTCACGATCAAGACAATGGTAAAGTAATGAGAGAAGAAGGTAAAGAAGATTTCTTATTGGCTCAGGAAAAAGGCATCAATACTTACACTAAGGTAGCGGATTCTAAATGTCAGGCAGCTATTGATTGGTGGAAAGAAAATGGCACTATGTGGAATGAGGTGCGTGCAAATTGGGATAATGTATTCGCCCAAAAGAAAAACTTGAAGCTAAAATCAAAGGTGGATGGCAAAAGATTGTACCAGCATCTTTTTAGTATGGAACCTGCTTCTACTAAAGAAACTGAAATTAAAGAAGTAATTACCAGCTTTGTAGAAAGATAGGTGAAACTTTTCTTAGGATTTGTAGGCAATACCGCTTTGCAAATCCTAAGAAACTTTATCTATCTCTCAGTATTTTCAATATTCTTATTCTTTCCATCCAAACTGGCACAGATGCCAAAAGTGCGATCAAAGCCATCCCGAAAGTAGCAGTTGGAAAATCTCCACTTATCGAAAATCTATAAAAAGCCGCCGCAATGGCTACTGCTGACCCAATACAAACCAACATGAGTGCTGTATTAGTCAACTTTTTTCGTTGCTCCAGTTGATTGGTGGGCATCCATTCAAATGATTGTGTTTTCATGGTCTTCAAGTTTGTGTACTAATTTATTCTCAAGGTATAGCCATCTTTAATTGAATGCTTTTTTCTTATTCCAAATACAACAGTTTATCGACCAATTATATTGCCTAAACAGTTCAACTTCAAAACCTTAATTTGGTTCCTAAACCCAGGTAGGTATTTTGATAGATTCCAAATGTTAACTCTTCTTCTACTTCTAGCTTGGATGTTCTTTGATTGACCTGTACATTAAATAAACCTGACCATTTATCATTGAAGAAATGTTCCACTATGATGCTATTGCGTATGTAAAGGTAGTTGAGATTCATATCTTCCAAATCTTCAAACTCAAAATCAGGATATTTTTTGATTGATTCCTATTCGGTTTGTCCATCAAATCCATCCTCCAAGTAAACTTCTAAAACAATGAACAATGAAAACAGCCTCTCGAAAAAATATTTCAAGAGGCAAACGATCATAATCTAATAAACCTATCTTAATTTACACTAACTCCCTGATTACTGGATACTTATTTTACCAGTATACATCTTATCAGCTGTCTGTATCTGTAGGTAGTAGGTGCCTTTCGGCAAATGGTCTATATTCAATTCTTTTCTAGCACTTAAGTCTCTGGTATAAACTTCAGAAAGTACTTGCTGGCCCATCAAATTGATGATGCTCAACTTCATATCCTGTAAGCTGCCATTTTGTATTTCTACTGTTAGGAGGTCTGTAGCAGGGTTAGGATATACTTTAGCTATGGTTGACAATGCTTCAATGTTTTCCTGGCTAGAAACCATGGTAACGGTCAATGTGGCAATTGCTGTTTTTCCTAAATTGCCATAGTTTTCTTTGGCATCAGCACAAGTAAAGTTGAAATCATCAGCCCAGAAAATCTCATAAGTACCCGTTTCAGTTGGTGCAATGAAAGTACCGGTGAAAGTACCCATAGTAGCAGAATCACTACAAACAACGGGAATATCATCATAAGCACAGTCAATGGCCTCATTTTCATAGCCAAATACGATCTGACGGATACAAGTAGGACAACTCTCAGGATTGGCCAATTCATAGTCGAAAGAAATTTCAACGGTAGCTCCAGTATCTACTACTGATAGATCAGTGCCCATTCCATCTAAAGAAACATTGGATACGGATGAAGAACCACTACAGTTAACGGTGATGGTAGCAATTGGCGTTTTTTCTAAATTGGCATAGTTTTCTTTGGCATCATTACAGCTAAAGTTGAAGTCATCACCCCAAAAAATCTCATAAGTACCTGCTTCGGTTGGTGCTACAAAAGTACCCGTAAAACTACCTGCAGTCGTAGAATCACTACAAACAACGGGAATATCATCATAAGCACAGTCAATGGCTTCATTTTCATAGCCAAAAACGATCTGACGGATGCATGTAGGACATGTAGAAGGATTAGACAGTGCATAGTCAAATGCTATTTCTATGACTGTACCCGTATCCGCTACCGAGACATCCGTACCCATTCCATTCAAAGAGACATTACTTACAGAAGAAGTAGCCGAACAGTTAACGGTGATGGTAGCGATAGGTGTCTTCTCTAAGTTGCCATAGTTTTCTTTTGCATCAGCACAACTAAAATTGAAGTCATCGCCCCAGAAAATCTCATAAGTACCCGCTTCAGTAGGAGCTGTAAAGGTACCCGTGAAATTGCCTGCAGTCGTAGAATCACTACAAACGACCGGGATGCCATCATAAGCACAGTCAATAGCTTCATTTTCGTAGCCAAAGACGATTTGGCGAATACAATTAGGACAACTACTAGAATTAGCCAATTCATAGTCAAAAGTAATCTCTACGGTA
>JBCBCD010000624.1:0-4769 GCA_038530915.1 Bacteroidota bacterium | reverse complement strand
CAAATGCAGCAAAGAAGCAATCACTAATTCTCCTACTACGGTACCTAAAATAACTGCATCAGCAGCATTTGGAAAAATCAGCAGTCATTACAGGCAATATGCAAGCCAGCAATCTAGTAGTAGAAGAGGGAGCAGTTTGCGATGGAGGCTTCAAAATTGGCTAATTACAAAAACAAGAAAATTTACCTTTTTTAGGGCGATTTTGCATTGAAATTAGGTTTGTTTTACGATGTCAAATTTATTATTGCGTAAAATTGCAAGTAGGAAGTGCTAAAGTTTTGCTAAAAAACTTTTATAATTGCATCAAAACAAACCGAAAATGAGATTAGCAATCAACCTAATACTTGCTGCTATTGTTATTGGTCTTATCTGGGTGCTTATCAGTAGTATCCGTGAACCAATCGCTTTCAAAGCTGAACGTGAAAAAAGAGAAAGAGCTGTAATCGACAGATTAATGGATATTCGTACGGCTCAAGAATTTTATCGTGACATCAAAGGAACCTTTGCAAATTCTTTTGATACTTTAGTTCAAACGCTTGAAACGGATAGTTTCCGTATCGTTAGTGTTATTGGTGATCCCGATGATCCTAATTTCCAAGGAGAGATTACCTATGATACAACTTATAGTCCTTCAATGGATACAATCATAGCTTTAGGTATCAATCTCGATTCGTTGAGATATGTACCTTACACTTCGGGAATTGTTTTCGATATCGCTGCTGATACTACTAACTATCAGTCGACTACCGTAAACGTTGTTGAAGTTGGAACAATGAGATCTAACTTTATGGGACCTTACAAAGATCCAAGGTTTAAGCGTTATGATCAATCTTATGATCCACAAAGTATCATAAAGTTTGGTAACTTGAATGCACCTAATTTATCAGGAAACTGGGAATGATTGAAGTTGATATAAAAGAAAATACTTTTCAGAATAAATATACAGCAACTTACGAACTGTCCATCCTGGTAGGGATGGACAGTTTTGTATATATGATTACGAATGCGAGACAGGAGCTCCTCGCGTTGAAATCTGTTAATGTCCTTTCTCAATCTATTTATTCCTTCACCAGCGCTCTTGATAAAATCATTGAAGAGCATCCTCTATTGAAAGATAACTACAGTTACATTCGACTGGGTTTTTCACATGGCATATTTTCTATTGTGCCCAATCGCTTATTCAACGAACGTGAAAGTAAATTATTAGTAGATTCTCTTTTAATCAATGGGGCAAAAAATGATGAGGTATTGGTCAATCCTATACCAAGTCTTTCTATTCAAAATGTCCATACAATACCAACTGGTTTAATGGAGTGGATCAGCAAAAACTTCAATGCTGCACGTACTTTCCATCTGTCTACTGCTTTAATCACTGGGTTTAAGGCTACTAATAAGGCAAAAAATGATTTTAACCTGCTGGTCTATTTTGAAAAAAATAAGTTGTCCAGCATCCTATTTGAAGGCAACACCTTTTTATTGGCTAATTCCAACACCTTTGTGTCTTCAAAAGATGCGCTTTACTACATCTTGTTTATTTATGAACATTACGAACTGTCTCCAGCTTCTGTTCCTTTATACCTAGCTGGTGAAGTTCATGCAACTAGTGAACTGTATCAGTTGTTATTCAAGTATATCAAACATCTCCAATTTGTGGATGCACCTGGATTTGTATTTCCAGGTGAAAAAAGCAGACAAATGGAAATGCATCCTTTTTTTGGTGTATTTAGCATTTATAAGTGTGGTTAATCTATGAGAATTATTTCAGGGAAGTTTAAAGGAAGAAGATTTACTCCGCCGGCTAAAAACTGGCCAACTCGTCCTACTACTGATTTTGCAAAAGAAGGCTTGTTCAATATTTTGAACAATACTCTTGATTTTGAAAGCCTTAAGGTCCTAGATCTTTTTGGCGGTACGGGCAACCACAGCTATGAATTCATTTCCAGGGGATGTGAATCCGTAACTTATGTAGATAAATTTCCGGGCTGCATCGCTTTTGTAAAAAAATTATCGAAGGAACTGGATATAGAGCCTCAATTGAAAATAGTAAAGGCAGATGTTTTCAAGTTTATGCAGTTTTGCAATGAAAAATTTGATTATATATTCGCAGGACCACCTTATGGCTTACCCACTCTTGATGATATCCCAAGCTTGATATTTGAAAATGACTTGCTGGCAGAAGATGGCTTGTTTGTCATGGAGCACAACCCCAACCATACTTTCACAGAGCATCCTAACTATGAGCAGGAAAGAAATTATGGTAAGACTATTTTTAGCTTTTTTAGGAATATAGAAGAATAGGTTTAGGTACTGTCATATTTACTTCCAGCAATTTTTCTAACTCTTTCTGTAGATGAACTTTTGGTCTAAAGGTCTAATTGACTTGGCTGGCAGGATCTATTTGATGGAAAAATTTGATAAAAAATACAAAAATTTTAACCTCCTCTCAAGAAAAGCCGTTCCCCTTAGACCCCTAAAGCATTTTCAATAATCCCGATTTGGCACAAAATAAACCTCCCGATTTGTCAGTTCAAAAGCACATAAATTACCTCTTCCTTCCACATCTCTGGTAGCGCAACCATTATCAATTCCCAATATTTTCCTAGAATCAAGTAGTTCTAATGCAGAGTGAATCTCTTCTTTATTCTGTTGGATATGACCGTGAATGATAATTTGACCGTCCAGCCATTCGTAATTGACATCAGCATACCAATCTCTGATCCAGACCATTGCGTACTCGTCTTGCATGGGATCATCTATTTTGAAGTTAAGTCCGGCATGGACCATTAAGTATTCATCCTGCTTAAAATAGATTTGTAAGTTTTCCATAAAGTTCCAGTAGGGTGCAGGAATATCTTCCAGCGAATCGACTTGAAAACTATCTAATGTTGCCTGTCCACCCCATGCTGTCCATTTATTTAATACTTCTGTATCCGTTCGTGCCTTTAATATTCTTTCTTCATGATTCCCGACCAGGCATTCTACCTGATACCCTTTGTTTTTTAGCTTAAAAACTTGATCTATGACTCCTTTTGAGTCTGGGCCACGATCAATAAAATCACCTAATAAATAAAGTTGATCCTTTGTAGTAAGAGCAATGTGATCCAGTAAAGCATCAAAGGTTTTAGCACAGCCGTGAATGTCTGAAATGGCGAATTTTCTCAATTGGACAGAATTTTTTAAAATATCCAGAACAGAATCGGTTAAAAAATAGTTTCACTGCACAAGCTATTAGTTACAAGTCGCAAAACTACTAACTCTTAGCAACCCGAAATTGAATTGTCGAACCGATATTGCTATGCCATGAAGATACTACTCTTCTTACTCGTTTCCGTTTTTTCTATGTCAACAGAAGATGAAAATGTGCCCATTTTAAATGGAGAATGGGTGGGAACCTTAACTCAAGATAAGGGAGGTTTCCGTGAAAAGTATGAATTTAAGATCACACTTAAACAGGAAGGCCGAAAAGTAAGCGGTATATCTACGGTTAAAGTAGACAACCTACATGCTACCATGCAGTTAACAGGGGAATGGACAAAAGATGGCCAACTCGTCTTTTCAGAACTACAAAAGAAAGATCAACTCAGAGGAATGCACATGGATTGGTGCTTTAAACATGTGATATTGGATCATAAAAAATCAGTCAGAGGCTATCGATTGATAGGGGAGTGGTCGGGCTATTCAGAATATGGAGCTTGTGTGCCCGGGAAGATCTTTTTGAGGAGGCCTTTTACGCAAGCGTAGTTGCCTCTTCTTTGTCTTGGCACAAAGAAGCAAAAGCCAAGGCTGCTCTTTTTTGTGGCTCATACAGTATTTGGTTTTTTACGACTTTTTGAGTGGCTCCCAGCTAAAAGAAATAAGGCCGGTGATGGAGATGGTAAACCGATGTAAGGTTAACTTATTTAAAGTAAAACGAGATGACTCCTTCCATTGCCACGGCTAAGAACCTGGCAGACTTATTAGATACTACAGTCGGCTATCTGCTTGGAGAGAACGATGAGGCAGATCTACTCAAAGATCCCGATATGGTCAAAAGATTCAAAGATATTATTTCTCTTAAGACGAAAGAGAAGGAGCATGTGCTCTTTGCATTGGATGCCATGCTTAGAGATGTGAAGTTGAAAGAGTTGACTGGGTCTTGAAAAATAAACAGCCTATCTTCGTGAATGCTAGGATAGGCTGTTATTATTGTTCCTACTATTTTATCATTAATACAGATAAAATAGTACTATGATTTCTAGATACAAACTCAATAGTAAGTTCCACTTTTTACTTCCTTTAAATAGCTAAGAATAAGCCTTTTTTCTCTATTTGATAATTTCACTAATGGGTGTCTGCCTATTGCATTGTTTCGATAACTAATACTATCTTGTACATATTTTTCCAACTTTTCTTCACCAAGACGATTATACATTTTTACAAGAGGTATTTCTTTTACCTGTATTGCAGGTGTATGACAAGAATAGCATTTAGATCTTGTTATACTTTTAGACTTTTGTAGCGTATGTGTAGGCCTACATGATAGATATGTAGTGCCAATAAATAAAAAAATGACGTATAAATATTTATATTTCATGTTACTGTTTAGTGTATGCGTTCAATAAGTCTTGTAAATCATCCTTCGTGTTTGCACTTATCCCCTTTGATCTTCTAGCCTTTTGGTCGATAATATTTAGAATTATGTCGTTTTGTTCTTTTCTTTTTAATAAATATCCATTTCCAACATAAGACATTAAATGTCCAGGGAATGTATTACCTAAGTCAAGCAAGTC
>JBCBCD010000623.1:0-4779 GCA_038530915.1 Bacteroidota bacterium | reverse complement strand
CCACTCCTGGATTGGGTAAAGATGAAGTAAGAATCGCATTCGTATTGAATTCAGAAGATTTGGAAGCTGCTATGGATTGCTTGGAAGCAGGTCTGGCCGTTTATCCACATAGAATTGAAGCAGAAAGTATTAGCTCCGCTTTCTAAGTGGCTTAAATACATAAAAGCATTTTAATCCTACTATGGATCAGTTGTCTTCTTCATTCAATTGAACATTTTACGATTAAAATGCTTTTTCCTTCTAATCAATTAAAATCACAACTTCCGGCTTTGTAGAAAAGGAAGTAAAATCCTAAATAAAAGTAGAGATAGGACACATTAATACGGATTAAACAGACGCTGGTCTAAATTATCAGAAGAATTATCCATAGTCTTTATTTATCGGTTAACCGAAAATATTAAATTTGCGTTGTTTTGCTTAAAGGCATGTTTAAAGTAGTAAACAGAATTAAGAGACATATTTTAAAATAACAAAAGAGAATACCTTGAACTTAACTGTATTGGCTCGTTAATTTCAGTAGTTGTCAACACACATAAGTTCGATTAAACAAATAATTTGAATGGATAGGAATACGATTATAGGCTTCATTTTATTGATTGTACTCTTTATTGCTTGGCAATACACTACTGCTCCTACGGCAGAGCAGTTAGCCGAACAAAAAAGAATACAAGACTCCCTCGCAATGGTAGAAGCAGCAGCTGAAGAAGCCAATGCAGAAACATCAACTAAAACCATTACTGAAGAGGTTTTCGAAGCTGATACGACACTTACTAACGCAAGTCCTGAAGAACAAGACTCCATCATGCAATTGCGCATGAACAATGAGTTTGGTGCCTTTTCTGCAGCAGCAGTTGGGGAAGAAAAGACGGAAAAGCTCCAAAACAATGTGTTTACCGTTTACTTCTCTACCAAAGGTGGTGCTGTACAGCAAGTAGTACTGGCAGATTATTATAAGGTGGATGAAGAAGAAAATAAATCAGAAATCATCTTATTGGAAGATGAAAAAGATAAGTTTGAATATGTCCTGCCGGTAAGTGGTGTTGCCGGTGGAATGATTCGAACCAGTGATTTGTTTTTTGATGTTGCTGAGAAAACCGAAAATAGCATTACCCTTAGAGCCAATGTAGGTCAAGGCAGGTATTTTGAACAAAAATATACCATTGAAGATTCTGACTCTTACAAAATTGCCTACAGTGTTACTTTAGAAGGACTACAAGGGGTACTTTCAAATGAAGAGTTCTCATTGCATTGGTTGAATTATTTGGATAAACTAGAGCTCAATACACGTTATGAGCGCATGTACTCTTCTACTTATTATAAGTTAGGGGATGATTCGCCTACTTATCTTTCTTTAACCAGCAATGATGAGGAGACTTCAAAGGAGAAAACAGTTAAATGGGTTTCTCATTCAAATCAGTTCTTTACCAGCTCTCTATTGGCGAAAGATAAATTTTTGGGTGGTGAGTTTTCAGTAGAAGTCATGGAAGAGGACGACATAGATCTGAAAAGACTTGAAACCAACTTGGTTTTTCCTTACAATAAAAATAGATCTGAAACCTTCGACATGGAGTTCTACTTAGGTCCAAAAGAGTTCAAACGCTTGCGGGCTTTTGGTGAAAATATGGAGGATGTAATTCCATTCGGATGGAGTGTATTTGGAACCATCAACAGGTGGATTGTAAGACCAATATTCAACTTCCTGTCTACTTTTATAGGGAGTAAGGGAATTGTCATTTTATTCCTTACTATTTTGATCAAATTGGCTTTATATCCTTTGACTTATAAAATGCTTTATTCTCAGTCTAAAATGAGCGCTTTGAAACCTGAGTTGGAGAAAGTAAAGGAAAAGCACAAGGATGATAGCCAAAAGCAGAGCATGGAGCAAATGAAGATGTACAGGGAATTTGGTGTAAATCCATTAGGTGGTTGTTTGCCAATCGTCCTTCAAATGCCGATTTGGTTTGCACTATATCGCTTTTTCCCGGCAGCTATTGAATTTAGACAAGCTCCTTTTTTATGGGCTACCGATCTTTCCTCTTATGATGTGATAGCTCGCTTGCCTTTTGAAATACCTTTAGGCTTTGGTTCTCACATTAGTTTATTTACTGTTCTTTGGGCCATTACTACGCTGATCTATACCTACTATAATTCAAAACACATGGACATGTCTGCTAACCCTGCTATGAAATACATGCAGTACATCATGCCAGTCATGTTCCTTGGATTTTTCAACAGTTATGCATCCGGTTTGACAGCTTATTTGTTCTTCAGTAACCTAATCAACATCACGCAAACTTTAGTGACTAAGAACTACATCATTGATAAGGACAAAATCCTGAAAGAACTTCGAAAGAATAAAGAGAAACCTAAGAAGAAAGGGAAGTTCCAGCAAAGACTACAAGAAATGTTGGAGGAACAAAGAAAAATACAAGAGAAACAACAGGCACAGAAAAAGAAGAAGAAATAAAAAAAAGCCTTTCGCCATCGGCGAAAGGCTTTTTTTAGAAGTTGTTTAAAGTTTTCTTAGTTTAAATAGATCGTCTGTCCAGGATTTAATTTTGTTCTTCTCTTTATATTATTTGCCCTTAATATTTGATTTAAAGGCAAGCCATATTGCTTGGCTATTGAAGAAGGCGTATCTCCTCTTTTTACCGTATGTGATACTCTTCCTGTTGAAGGAGCACTATTGGTGTTGGGAACAGTTGAAGAAGAAACATTGCCACCACCTGGTACCGGACTATTGAACGTACTAGGTCTGTTTTCTGGTAATAAAGTACCAAAGTTTTTTCCCGAATTGTCCGTTCTTGTACTCGGTGGAGTAGGAGATTGCAATGAAGATCCATTGGATGGAGAAACATTGAAGTTGTATGGTGCAGCAGACGATCCTGGGTTAGTAGGATTCGTATTTTTACTGGTTTCTTCATTGAAAATAGAGTAAGGTTGAAAATCATCACCTGTCTGTACATCATTACCTCGACCCGTTAAGTCATTAACATTGCTATTTTCCTGACCTAAGTAGAAATAGTCATCTGCTGTTTTTTGAGGTCTTTGTGGCTGTACAGTCGCAGGATTAGTAGGATTATTCTGGTTTTGATTTCCAAAAACATCCTGTGGTGTTACTATAGATGATGGATTTGTAATCTGCTGTGGGTTGGTTTGTCCTATTGTACCGACTACAGGTGTATCACAATCCGTTACCTTAAGTACATCTCCAGGATTTACTCTTGCATTAGCATTTAGGTTATTGAAAGTTCTAAATCTCTCAGGTGTGAATCCGTAAGCAATAGCAATATCTTCAACCGACTCTCCTGGCCTTACTACATGTGTACCAGTAGTATTGGTTTGCCAAGCTTTTGTTAAGCCTGCACTTGAACCTCTAGTGTCAAATACATTAGAACCAGTATTGTATGAGTTGATTTGATTAGACTGATCAAAAGAAGTAACAAATTGACTGGATGGTGGATTATTATCGTAACCTACCACCAAATTAGCTCCGGCTCTTATCATGGTTTCATTAGGAGCCATATTGTTGAGACGGCGCAACTGTGCGACTTCAAGATTGTATTTCTTTGAAATGCTGTACAAAGTCTCTTTCTTCTGAACAGTATGGTATTTATAGTTTGCTGTGTTTGTGTTAGTGTTTGCAATATTTTGATTTCCAAAAGTGTTGGTAGTTGTCGCATTGGCTGTTCCAAAACCAGTGTTTCCATAACTGCTTACAGATGGATTTTGCTGTTGTGGCAAAGTCTGCTGATTAAAGGCAGTCGCACTTCCGTTGTTGTTACAAAATCTCTGTAGGTAGCTTGATATGCCTTCACCATTGATTCTGATCAATTGAGAAGTATTATTTAGTTGAGTACCTCTTTGTTCAACCACTCCGATTTCAGGGATAAATACGATATCTATATATGAATTGCTCTGTAGATTGACTGTTTGTCTGAAAATAAGAGCTTCTGCACAAGAGTAGGAAATTCGTCCTTCAAAACGCACCATCCCTCTTGGATCATTACTTGATAAATCCTGGCCTACAGTTGCTAAGCTGGGTGAAAACTGAAAACGATATTGTTGACCATTGTAAACAGTATAAGTCCCGTCCTGTAAGTAATAATCATAAGCCCTGATCTGAATAATTTGGTACTGATTATTGGGTTGAGGTTTTACTAGGTATACCTGGTTGTAGTTGTTTTGCAAAATCTGAGTCAAGTTTTCATTGATGAAGCTATTGCCACAACGGAAAGCTTGTCTCGGTAAGTAAGACTGGATTCTTGCAGTGGTTAGACCTGCTGTTTCCAATAAAATGCGTTCGTCTTCATCTATTTGAAGATAGTATTTAATTTCTTCAATTCCTGTATTGTTTTTATATACAAACTCACTCATACAAGTTTGGTCGTACATAATATAGAACTCTGCCGCTTTCAAAGACATTGTTCCACAGATAAATAATAAGGTGGAGAGGATAAGGTTCTTTTTCATGTTTATTTGCTAAATGTTAGCAATTTAGTGATGGAATAACTAAACTTAAAACGGTTCTATTCAATTTTAAACAAACGTAAGTTACTTCAAATCAGTAGTTTATACAACTACTTTTCCCGGTAATGATCTTTTTGCAAAAAAAAGAACGTTAATTCGATTATGATTATTTGAATTAACCTTACTCAATTGCGGTAAAAGTCCATTGAGCAACAGCTAATAAGAGGCAAGCAATATGGTTATTACACAAAGTTAATGGATATATTTAAATAAGTCCATTATTTAGAGCATAAAGTATTAATTCTGAAG
>JBCBCD010000622.1:0-4781 GCA_038530915.1 Bacteroidota bacterium | reverse complement strand
TTGAAGATAATTTGGAAGGTATAATTGTAAAACAAGAAGATACATTAGCCTCAAAGGAGCAAAAACAAATTCAGTTGCTGCTCAAAAGAAAGGCTATTGTAAAACCTGTGATGCTTACTTATCCTTACAATGAAGACATTTCAGCTTTAACTAAATTAATTATTGAGCAAAAAGAACCCATATTCGACCTGGAGTTTGAATCGGAAAATGCTCATCATCTTATTTGGTCAGTTGAGGAACCCACTTTAATCTTTGAGTTTCAACGATTGTTCGATGCATATGTATCAAAAGCAATCATTGCTGATGGTCACCATCGTACTTCTACCAATGCTCTTTTGTATCAAAAAGCGAAAAATGATGAAGAAAAGAAGAGATTCGGTAAACTATTGAGTGCGTTTTTCCCATCCAATCAAATTGATATTCTAGACTTTAACAGAGTTGTTGAATTGGATGCAAATACCGTTTCAATGACACGCCTGATGGCAAGTTTATCTACCATTACAGATATTTATCCAAGTGATGATCCTGTAAAGCCTGTTAGAAAATATGAAATGGGTATGTTCTTAAACAATGAATGGTATCTATTAAGATGGCGTGGAGAGATCATTAAAGAATATGAAAAACTGGGGATTGTACTGGATTGTACTTTACTGGACGAATTAATACTCGATAAAATATTAGGTATCAAAGATACAAAAAATGACCAACGTCTTTATTATGTGGAAGGCCCTAAGGGTATTGAAGGTCTGGTTAAAAGAGTACAAAAAGTGGGTACAGCGGTTGGTTTCAACATGTATCCTGTTCAGTTTGAAGAAATGGAAGCCATTACTGACCTTGGCGGCGTATTGCCACCCAAATCAACTTGGTTTGAACCCAGAATGAAAAACGGTCTCATTGTCTACGATTTATAAAAGCAATAGTCAAATCCATCATGAAAAAAATATCAGCAGATTATATTTTTCCAATTGATCAAGAGCCTATTAAAGAAGGAGTTATCGTTGTTAATGATGAAGGCATCATTGAACGATTAGATAGTCGCAGTTCGTTTGATCCTACAGAAATAGAAATACATTCCGGGGTGATTGTACCAGGCTTTGTGAATACACACTGTCATCTTGAGCTTTCGCATATGAAAAGCAAGGTCAATACCGGTACGGGATTGATTCCATTTATCCAATCTGTTGTAGCTTATCGGGATTTTCCTATGGAAGAAATTCTGGATGCCATCAATAAAGGAGATGAAGAAATGAGAGCAGAAGGAATAGTTGCAGTAGGAGATATTTCAAATAAACTGGATACCAGAGATCAAAAGGAAAAAAGCTCTATCAAATACTACACTTTTGTAGAAATGTTTGACTTTTTGCAAAATGATCAGGCGGAGTCTCATTACAACAATTTCAAAAGTGCTTATGATGGCCAAAGTAATGGAAACGGAAATAGAAAAAGCTGTGTACCGCATGCACCCTATACGGTTTCGCCTAAGTTATTTGAATTGATCGAAGCTACGAATAATGGTGATACACAACACACCATCAGCATTCACAATCAGGAAACCATTCATGAAAATCAACTATTTCTTGATAAGACCGGAGGATTTATTGATTTCTACAATGGCTTTGGTTTTTCTTTGGATCATTTTCATGCAACTCAACAAACAGCTATTCATTATGCCATGCAGCATATGAATCCAATGCACAAAACATTGTTTGTTCACAACACTATGACCAATGCAGATGATATTAAAGCAGCACATGAATGGAGTGAACAGGTCTATTGGGCTACCTGTGCCAATGCCAACCTCTACATAGAAAACAGATTACCCAATTATCAACTGTTTATAGATGCTAATGCTAAAGTAACCATAGGAACAGACAGTTTGACTTCCAATTGGCGATTGTCTGTTTTGGATGAGATGAAAGCAATTACCAAGTATCAATCCTATATAGATTTCCATACTTTGATCAAATGGGCTACTCTAAATGGAGCAGAAGCCCTGGGTTTTGAAGAAGAACTGGGATCCATTACAGTAGGTAAAAAACCCGGACTTAATTTACTTGACCTTGAAGCAGATTTTCAATTGACTCAGGATGTGATGGTTAGGAAGTTGGTTTAGGATGTTGTGATGCAAGCGGAATTTTCAAAAATAAGGACCAATTTTTCTGCAGAAAAATTGGTCCTTATTTTTGAAAAAAACTTAGGATCAATCCTATTGCTTCACAAACTTTTTCATCCCAACTCCCTGTTCACCACTGAGTTGTATCCAATAAACTCCTCTTTGTAAGTCAGCAATATCTAGTTCTTGTACATAGTCCTGGACTCTAATTTGTCTTAAATATTGGCCTTGTGCATTGAAAAGTGTGAGCTGAGCATCTAATGAAGCACCTCTAATGAAAAGCTTTGAACTTGCTGGATTAGGAAATAATTCAATAACATCTTCAAGTTCCAATTCTTCGGTATTGGTGGTAAACTCTCTAAAACCACCAAAGAAACTCCAAATGCCAAGTATAGCAGGAAATGCACAGTCTACGTGGTCTAAATTATCTCCAAGATTAAGTGCTTGTAAATCAACTGCACCCAATGACTGCATAACACTATCTGCAAGTACACTATTTAAATAGCTAACTGTATTGTCACCCACACAATAATACATCCTTGTAGGAGCCTGCGGGGCCCATTCATATACATCATTGTCTCTAAACGCTGCTACCAAGGGATGAGCAGGATCGTTAACAGTCATTATATTGATAATACTATCTTGAAACATATCTTTGATGACGCTACTTCCTGTTTGTTCTACTAAAGCAGGCAGTACTAAATCATTAAGTTCTTCTAAATTAACAGAGTCCTGAATGTATAGATCTACCATGCCAGCATAGGGAGCTTTTAAATAAGCTGATGTACCATCAAACAATTGATAAACATAGTTTAGCATTACAAAAGTAGAGAGCGAATACCCCGGAAAGAAGAAGTCTTCATCAACCAAGTAAGCTTGACGTGTAATTCCAGATAAATCGTAAGGACCAGCACCATAAGCTGCAGCGGTTACATTAAATACATCACTGAAATCTTCCTGTAAGCTTCTGTGCAAAGCTGCTGCTGCATGACCGCCTTGACTATATCCGGTGACAAACAATTGATCATTCAATACAAAACCTTCTTGTTCTGCCAATTCTTCTACTGCAAATAACATATCTATAGCAACGCTGGCTTCAGTATCAGCATGCAAATAAGGATGTATTCCCGGGTTATCACCTAATCCTAAGTAATCAGGTAAAACAGCTACATAACCACTTCCGGCTAATACCTGACCTACAAAAGCTTCGCCTACATTATTTGAAGGTACTGCAGCTCTGTCAAAGACCGTACCATGTTGATAGACAGTGGTTGGCAATGCAAAACCTTCTATTTCAGGCACTACAACAAGGCCCGATGCTACGGTTTCTTCTCCAAAAACATCTTTGGTTGTATAAGTGATTTTATATTGATTCATATCATAACTCACCAGAAAGGCAAAACTAGGACCTAAATCTTCAGTAGTAACTCGCCCAAGGTTAGTTGCACTCACCAGGTTTTGGGCAAAAATAAAGCTAGGTACAACGGATAAAATCAATATCAAAAGGATGTAAAGTTTCTTCATAACTAACTAGTAAAATTTTCTAAACTGATATTTGTGAATTGAAAATGCTTTTTTCTAAAAAGAAATCTAAAAAAGGATGTTCTTGTTCAAGTTTCTGAATATTTAACAATTGCATCTGAATGAATTTCTGATGGGATTCAGATTGGGGATGAAAAGAACGATGTAATGAGGCTTTTGTTATTTTAGAAATTACTTGAGCCAACGCTAAGGCTGAAGTTGAAAGTAAAGATCTTTTAAATTTTTCCCAAATGTAGTTAATAGCCTGGTGAGTGGGATGAATCATATCCTCCATATAAAACCTGTAGTCTCTCAAATCATCCATCATAATTTCATAAGCGGGAAAATAATACACCTGCTCGTATTGCTTTGTCAGCTGGTTTACGCTTAGCAATAAAGATGCTTTACTAACTTGATTATCTACTAGTCCGTCTCGAATATGCCTTATAGGGCTGACCGTAAAGATAATTTTAGCTTCTTGATTATGATTTAGAATGAGCTCTGATGTCTTATTGAGCGTATTGTATATGATTTCTTGAGAAAGCAAATACCGATTGAAAGAGTGGTTGGGTACTTTATGACAATTGGCAACTATTTGATTACTTTGAATGTGTTCAAAAACATAGCCCGTTCCTAGAGTTATGATGATTAGTTTTGCTTCTTTTAATAAATTGCGCGATTTATCCGCTTCATCATTAATGAGTTTTAAACTATTTTCTGGTAATTTTTTTGAAAACATGCTATGATGATCAAAACTGTGCCAAAGCTCATTATGCTGGAATAAATCGCTTTCTTGGTAGATCTTCTCATCTAACAATTGCTCAAACATTCTCAAAATAGATACCGGGTTGTATAATATACCAAATGGATTGAGAATTACCTGAAACTTTAGGTCAATCAACTTTTTAGCCATGTGCTCTGCAAAGCATGAGCCCACACAAAGTATTTTTTGGTGGTGATCGATGGAGAAAGGAAATTTATCCACCATCAGTTCAGTGCGAAAGGAAGCGTTTAAAGACTCCATGCCGATTTTTTAATGAAGTTATGTTGTCATAAAATAGAGTTGAAAAGGTAAATAGCGAGTTTAAATGTTAAGAACAAAGCACTTGACTTCAGCTTGAAGTGAGATACACGAAACATCTAAACC
>JBCBCD010000621.1:0-4796 GCA_038530915.1 Bacteroidota bacterium | reverse complement strand
CTTCTTTATTACTGTTTATAAATATTTCCTCCCAATGAAGAAGTTTTTTTGTGGCTGCGGCCACAAAAAAACTTCTTTATTACTAATAGCTTGTTACTTTTCTATTAAATGGCGTCACAACTGTGATAATTTGAACGAGCATAATTTTTGTGTTTGCACTTCATTAATTACATTGCATTAACAACCGTAGCTCTTTCATTCATTAATCATAAACTAATAGACTATGTCATTACAAGCGAAGTATCAACCAGTATTGGATTTAGGCCAAAAATTTAATGTACAAGATGGATATGTTGAAGAGATGGACGGTGTATTAAAAATTGGTGGCACTACTGAAACTCAATACCAAAAAGACAGAATGTGGGACAAAATCAAAGAAATTGGTGGTGAAGTTCCTTCTGATCTTATGGCTGACATCAAAGTAGCTAATACTGATTACTACCACAAGCACACTGTAGCTTCTGGTGATTCTTTGTCTAAGATTTCTAAGCACTACTATGGAGACCCTATGAAGTATATGGATATCTTCAATGCTAATACAAGCATTTTGAAAGACCCTAATTTAATCCACCCAGATCAAGAATTGATTATTCCTTTTCCTGCATAAACAGAGACTTTAGAGGAAAAAAGGAATGCCTTTTTTCCTCTATTCTAATACATCCCTTAAGATCTGATGTGAATTGATGGTCGATAAGCTTTCAACATGGTATCTAAAATAATCGATCAGGTTTTTCAATAATTCTCTTCTTACCTCAACTTTCATTTTTAGCTTACTCACGTCTGATATGTCGATATTTACTAATTGACTTAAAATAGCCGCTTGCTCTGGTGGCAAACATTTAGAGTGGGCTACATAACTTTCCTCAAATATTCCATCCCTAAGATTGAAATAGGGTGTTTTTGTTGAAAAAACGCCTCCTGGTGCAAACCCCAGAAAACTACTCAAATGAACAAGGAACCACAAATGATTATTGGCAATGCTGTTTTCTGTTTGATCCAATGCCACAAACTGATTAAACAGGAAATTAAACAGTGGTTGGTTTTCTTCAGACTCACGTATGGTCTTTCTGGCAATTTCTATCATAAAAAGACCAATTGAGCCCTTGCGAATGTCAAAGGGGATTTGTTGGTAGATATATGAGGGCCTTACTTCTAGTAATCTGTTTAAATCCTTATCAGACCTGTATTTTGCAACTATATCTACAATAGACATTACTTGTAAAATACTGGCTGGAAGCCTCGATTTTGATTTTCTTGCTCCATTCACAATATACTTCTGTATACCATGGGTTTCAGTATATATTTCAACAATCAGGCTTGTTTCTCCGTATTTGTGGGAACGAAAAATTATACCTTTTGTTTTAATATTCATATACTAATCTTTTACTTTTTTAATGATTACGAATAAAAAGTGGGAGGTTTCTGGAATACACCATAAAAAATGTTAAGCAAAACATAATTTGTTTTCACATTTTTTAACACCTTTTAACCAAAAAAAATTACGTTATTTGCAACTTTTTAGCCCAAAAAGGGTCTTTAGATATAGAAATCAACCAATAACTGTAAAAAGTAGTTACTCAATATTTCTTTTACTTTATTAACAAAAAAATCAAGTTCAATTAATAATAAAGTGTAGAAATTGTTGTTTAATTGCAAAAAAATCAACCTGACTGAAATTATTAAAAAAATGAAAAAAACAACCCTAATGACCTGTGTAGCTCTTCTGATGCTGTTCCGTCTCGAGGCGGGTCAATGGAGTTATGCTATCAACAACGACCAAAAGTCCACCATTCAAAGCAGTGACTCATCATTGCCTTTGAAAGAACAAGTTAGTACTAATTTGTTAGATGGCGTTTGGATTACTGAGCAAGAGGACGAATTTGTTGAAGAACTATGGACATTTGAAGCTAACGGAGTAATGCAAGTTTTGAGAAGAAATGAGAATGATCTTTACACTAAGCACACCAATGAATGGAAGTTGAACGAAAAGAACGGAATGATAGAAGTACAGATGATGGAAGCTAGTGAAGTAATTACTTATACTGTAAGTCCAAGCGATAATGGCTACTTATTCGTTAATGCTGAAAATGGTATCAGCAAAACGATGACTTATGAAAGTTCAATGACTAATGTGAACTTGAATGCCATCAGCAATGAGTTGATTGGAGAATGGGAAAATATACTTCCTAGCGTGACTTTACAGGCACCAGGAAATCCGGAAATTCCATCAACTACATTAACTGGTGTTAGGGTCAATTTGACATTCAAAGCAGATGGTACTTTCACTAAATCTATCACTGGCAATAGTAGTGTGAAATTTGAAGAAAAAGGTACCTGGGACTTAAGCATGAATGGACAATACATCAACTTGCACAGCGCGGATGCATCTGGTAAGCAAGTAACTCAATGTGTAAAAATTCGTCACCTGGACATCGACGAATTGGTTTTGGAACAACCATTAGCATTGATTGGATTTAGCTATTCAAAAGAGAATAAGTTATTCTATTTTAATAAGATATAGATAGTTCAAGAGCAAAAAAAGGGCATTTGCAGCTGCAAATGCCTTTTTTTTGCTCTTATCTTAGCTCCTGTTCATTTATTTTTTCTCTAATTTCCTCAGTAGATTCTGACGAACTAATCAATGGATCAAAGTTATCAATTGCATAGGAGTATCCATAACCTACATTACTTCCTAACAACGTCACTGTAGGCTTCAATACTTCTAAGATCTTTTCCTCATCAACGAACTTACTATCTATACCTTTACTTCCCGTAAAGCGTATAGATTGCCTAGACTTTTGATCAATTAGAAAAGTGTTGAGTGGTATCCTTATCCATTCAACATCTTTGAACATCTTTCCTTCATCATAGATTGTAGTCTCGTTAGTACCTAAAAAATGTAAAAAAGTTGACTATTAGAAGAATCCACACATGTATTGGATGTAGATGGATCAATCCTTAGTTTATCATTATTCCAACGGTAAGTGAGTTGATGTATTACAGTCCTAAAATAGGTTAAGACTTTTTACTTTGAAAAAGCATATGTGTGTTGTAAGTCAATCCGACACACAACACACAACACAAGACAAAATCTACCTACCAGTTTGTCCAATCAATGCTTTTAAACGTTCATTGAAGTCATCTTCTTCAATAAGCTTATCCATATCGATGTGCATGCGATAATTCCAATAGTGAGGAATAATGGCCGGTATGTTGATTCTTTCAATTTGAACATCTGGATTTCTCAAATTAGCATCCATGCCCAAAAAGTCCTGTATGGGGAATATGGCCCACATAGCGGGTGAATATAAGTGCTGATTGACAATAGCACTTACAATATCAGGCGTACATTCCTGAGGAGCTTCGCCAAATGCCCCCAACATGCTATTGTAAAATTCCTGTGTTCTATTTCTATCTTCTTCCCACCAGCCTCTTATGGTAGAAGTATCATGAGAAGATGGAGTAACTACTGACAAGTAAGGTGAATCCTTGGGGTGAGAAAAGGTTTGTCCAGGTATTTTGGGCATCCTTTGTACTTCCAAACTGAGTATTCCCAAGTCTTCCATAACTTCAGGTACTGATTGTGGAACCATCCCTAAATCTTCACCGCAAATCAACATATTCGTAGCCAATTTCATGGCTGGTAATTTTTCCATTCCTTTGCCTTTCCAAAACTCCTCATGCCTTTCATAATAAAAATGATTGTAGAGACTCATCAAACGCTCCTTTAGATAAGATGGCAACAATTGGTAAGAAAGCGTATACTGGAAAATACACCTTGGATGAAAAGCGGTTCTGTTTGACCCTTCAATTTCTAAGAATAAAACATTGGAAATCAACTCATAGAGTTTATCCAACAATTCTGCATTCTCTTCGCTTAAAGGTGCACTCTTTTCAAAATGTGTTTCTAATTTTCTTTGAGTATCAAACTCAGGCTTGAAAGACCAGTTTCCTTCTTGATCTTGTTGTAAGAAACTTAACTTGACAGACTCTGTTTGATCTCTGAACAAACGATATAAGACCTCATCATTAATAAAGGGCTTACAAAAGCGATCGTAGTCAAACGAAATATTCCATCTACTAAACTCATTTATATTGATAGGTAAGGAAGGCTCAAAAACACCCATTAGAGCCTCAACAGAATTCATAGGAACTTGCCAAATTCTAAAGAAGCCTAAAATGTGATCTATCCTAAAGGAATCAAAATAATTGGAAAGTTGGCTAAAACGCTTTTTCCACCAATCATAGCCATCTTCTGCCATGCGATCCCAATTATAAGTAGGGAACCCCCAATTTTGGCCTTTCCTTGAAAAATCATCTGGTGGTGCACCTGCCTGCATATCCATAAAGTATAATTCCGGATCATACCAAGCATCTGCACTGTGTCTGTATATTCCGATAGGGATATCACCTTTCAACGCAATCCCTTTTGAATGTGAATATTCAACAGCTTCTACCAATTGAATGTGTAAATGATATTGTACAAAATAGTGAATGGCAATTTCTAAATAGCTCTCACTATCCGGATCAATCAATTGGTTGATTTCTTCCTGATGATAGACGTTGTGGTCTTTCCACTGAGAAAAATCAGCGGTTTGGTTTTTATCTCGCAAATAACAGAACACCGCATAAGGCACCAGCCATTCGGATTCTGCACCTATAAATTGCTGTAAATTTTCATCTGCAAGAATTTCTTTTGCTTTTTTGCTAAAAATCTCTTTGATCAATTTCCATTTCGCCTCCATTAATGATACTTCTTCATGTAGAGGTTGGATAGATTCTTACCCTTATGCTGC
>JBCBCD010000620.1:0-4798 GCA_038530915.1 Bacteroidota bacterium | reverse complement strand
AAGATCCGGATCCCAATACCAATTTGATTAGAATTTTAGGAAGCACCAGTCTACTGTTTTCAGAATTCAATAAAAATGATTTTACCCTGAATGAATCGATAGGACCGAATGATAAGAGAGGGGTAGAGTTTAATAAAAGTTGGGTTGAAATTGATAGAGAAAATCAGGAATTTAACGCTCTCTTTTTGTATTGCATTTTTGATTTTACCAAGGAGAGTAATAAAAGAAATATTGCGCGAGTAAAAGCCCAAATTAAGGATTATATCGAAAGTGATGCCTTTCCTGCATATACAAAGTTTTATGGTTATTTCGCAGAAAGAGATGGCGAAAACTTGCGCTTAGATAGAGAAACTTTTGATCGAGTACGGCCACGGGATTTTAAAACCAATAAACGTTATGCCAATCTGTTTGAAGGAAGAACCATCAATAGAGATGACTTATTCAAACGGATTTTTAGGTTTCCTGAAGGGAGAAAAGTATTACTCTATTTCTCTGATAATGATGAAGTTCCTGACACAAGAGGTCTTATTCAACAAATTCCCAATTATTACAAAAGGATTATACTCTCTAAGGGAGACAATGATGTATCAAGTTTTGTTTTTAGCATGGATCCTTCCACTGCTGATAACAGATTGCTCAATGAATTAACCAAATACAACAACTTAAACGTTAATGTTGATGGTGTTGATCTGGGGCAAAGTGTTGTGACCTGGCAAAATGATTTGTTAGATCCCATCTTATGTGCTGCATTGACTCAGGGCATACAAAATGAATTCAACATCTTAATTCGAAAATCATTAAGGTCAGTATATATAGGCAAGGAAAGAAAAATTAAACTTTCATGGAATGCAGAAGAATTGGAAGAAACCAATATTGCTGGTGCCATGGAGGACTATAAGCTGGGTGATCCTTTTTCGCCTTTCTATTTATTTAAGCCTAATGATCGTTCTTCTTATGTTGTTACCATTATTACTGCTGTTCTGTTAGTTTTCCTGGTATACTTTTTATTGACCATTCTTTTCCCATATATGGAGGAGAAAAACCTGATGAAGTACCATGTTGTTCCATATCGCCAACAAGGAAATGTTATTAAAAAGGACCCGGTAACGCTAGAACCATTTATTAATGGGCAATTGGTCGTTATCAAGTGTAGAAAAATGACTTCATTGGACAGCTGGAAAGATTTAGGGTGGCGTTGTCCTGAGTTTCCTGAATGTAGGCATTCACTCAATTGTAATGGAGCGGGAGCCAAGAAAGACTATAAAGACTTTTTCTCCCAGAAAGGAGAATTAAAGAAATTGAATTGGCTTTTCTTTGGGATGATAGGAGGTGCTTTGGCTTACATTTTAATCGGATTAACGGAGATATTGGCTCAAAATGATATTCTGGATGTCTATTTAATGCTGACTAACTGGATCAGCAGTATAGTTCCTAACATAGGGGATAAGGCCGGGCTGTTGTATTACGTCAGTAAAAATGCAGTCATTGGAATCATTTTAAGTTTGTCCTTAGTCACTTTGATTTCTTATGCAGAAGAAAAAGGTTCCAGTCGTAGCTTTTCCTATACACGATTGATTACAAGAGTCTTATTAGGCAATTTAATTGCTTTTGTTACGCTAGGAGGAGGGACCATCATATTGGTTTACATAGGTTCACAATTTTTGACCTATTTACTAACCTTCTCTGTTTTTGGAATCCTTTTGGGAATTTCGCTGACCATCAATTCTTCCATTGGCTTCTCTAGAGGGGTCATAGGTGGATTCATTGCGTCGGTAATCGGCTTTTTATTCTTCTACTTAGGAGTTAGTGTATTGCCAAATACGTTGAGTAGAATGATTGGTTCTGATACTTTGGGCTTAGTTATCTTCATAGATATCCTAAGATTATTGAGTTATATGATTTTAGGTGGTTTGTTGGGGTACATTTTAGTTTCAGTGGTTACGAGGTTGGAAAACTTCGAGCTACATTTCATTTCCCCTGTGGAACTTGGAAAATTTGTTGCTCCGGTAGGGAAGTGGTTAAAGCTCTCCAACGAAGTGTTTATTGGAACCAGTCGTAAGTGTGAGGTCTTCCTGAAGTATCCGGATAAGAGTGTTCTAGATAAGCATGCCAAATTGCTGTTGAAAAATAACAAAGTATCCATTGTGCCAATTGGCGAAGTACTGGTAAATGAACAAGTTATACCGGAGGATAAGCCCAAGGTTTTAAAGAATAGAGACGTCATAAAACTGGGGCGATATTCTTTTTACGAAATGGAATACATAGAAAGAAGAAGTGAACAAAACAATTGGGACTTATTTGATAGTCCTGATTCTGATGGCAAGGGGGGCAAAGGTGGAAAAGGTGGCAAGGGCGGAAAAGGAGGTAAGGGAAATTATGAGGACATGAAAGGTTACCACAATTACAAATAACTTATAAGTTCATTGCCTGCAAGCGCAGGCAATGAACTTAACATTTAAACGCTCTTTTTTAGGTTAATCAAAACGCGTTCTGCTTCATCTCTACTCATTTCTATTTGATCCGCCAACTGATACAGCTCTTCTCTATTGATGGATGTATCGATGTTATTTTTAAGTACAAATCTTTGAGCTTCCAGCATCGATTCGTCCACTTCAGAATCTGGCATGCCAAACATATCGGCATATTCCATCAATATATTTTTCTCAGCTGAATTTATGCTCATATCGATGAAAGACATTACCCATGCGGCCGTATAAACCGTTTTTTTAACGGATGGATTGAGCTCTTCACCTTCTACCGGAGAGATTGGGTCCATCATCAATAAAGTATTAATAGAGCCCACTTCAGGTGGAATCAAACTCGAAAGAAATTCCTTTTCTTCAACACTGATATCGTTATCTGCATTGGCCAATTCTACCAACATTCTGGCCAAGATTTCCTTTTCAAAATGATTTTGCAAAGGATGATCTATGAGCAGCTTCTCAAAACCACCCACTTCTTTTTGCTTTGGCTTTCGACTTATTTTTAATTTACTTCTTTCTTCTACTTTTCGTTGGAATTGGATGGGAGCATCAACTTCGGTATTAGGGGCCGTTGATGGATCTACCCATTGTTGTGCATTTTGATCCCACTTAAATTGATCGGATACTTTGGTAAATGCCTCAACTATGGCTGCTTCTTTTTCGGATTGTGAGAATTTGATGCCAAGTGTTTCTTCACTAGCCAGGTTGCGAATAATGCTTGATCCTGTTCTACCAAGTACTCCTCCACCAAGTGCACTTCTCAAGAGGCGAGAAGCATGCCTTTTGGTTTGTCTGACAACAGCTCTTTGAAGATCTCTTTGGATTTTATCTTGCATGGCATTGGAGCGCTGTAATCTTGCTTCACTTTCAATGACTTGGCCACGTGGGCTTATGAAACTACAATACATGGTATTTCCATCAATTTCAGTAGATTGTAATACCATAGCGACTTGATCATAAGTGGGTTGTTGCATGGTTCATTTACTTTTTGGACTTGATTTTTATTTTAGGTTTAGGAGCAGTAGGTTTAATTTCAGATTTGGGTTCGGGTTTTGGTGGAGCAACCTCTTTTTTGATCTCTCTCTGTGGCATACCCTTGGCAAACTGTTCCAGGAAAATATTGATTCTGGACAAGTCAATTTGATGAGCTGTGATAAGGTATTTGGGAATGCGATTATCTTTGATCCATTGTTGTTTTTCAATCGCTTGTTCTTTGGTCCAAACTTCATCATTGCGATCTGCCTGAAAAACTTCTTGTTGTATTTTTTTCAATTCTTCCAGGTTGATTCTTTCTGTCTGCAACCATTCTGAAATTCTTGACCATTCTGTAAATAAATTAGGATACTGCATGGAAAAGAAAGAGTCTTCTTTCATTGCACTTCCTCCTTTTACATAGATGAGTCCATTTTCTGCAAAACCTTTTAAAGCTGAAATAATTTGACCTGATTTGTATGAGGTTTGTTGTTTTATCTCTTCTATTGTAATGAACTTGGTAGGCTCATTTTGTTCATAGAAATAGGCCAAATAACTAAATACCGTCCTACAAGTATGTTGTGAAGATGCGGTAGCTAAAGAATTAAAAATTTGCTCAGCCAGTTCTACTTTTGATAGTGTTTTGGGTTTAGAAGCGGTTACTGCTTTTTTTTGTGGGGTATCTTGTTGAGTCTTTGAGTTGGCTTCCTTTTTAGGAGATGACACAGGAGCTGCCTTTTCTTTCACAATTGAAATCGAACTTTCCGTTTCTGAAGAAATGCCGGCAAAAAAACTGTGTTCAAAATATGGCCTGGTCTTTGGCAAGCTATTGATTATGGTAGGAGCCCGATCTAACAAATCAGATGATGAAGTCAACAGATTGTAAAAGCTTAACTTTCTGTGAGCCAGTGAGTAATCCAGTATATCAAAAAAAATAACTACTTCTCTGGAAGATAAGTCTTTGAATAACCATTTAGGATCTTTAATGTAGTAGATAAAGTTGACTTTATCAGGATTATTGAGTCTTTTGAACAAAGCATCTATTTCGAATTGTTTGGCAGTTAAGGTTTTATAAATTTCTACTTCAAGAAAAGGATCTTTTCTTTTTTGAGTAATGATACCTGGTGTAGAAAAAGCTTTAGCCAAAGAACGCAAAGGAGACTGATTAGCGGAAATAGGAATGACCTTCCAGATGCCACCATTTTTTCCATATAATTTCTGTTTGACTAAATGGTCATTGATGATTTTCCCTGCTAAAGAGTCAACAAAGGAAAAATTAGAGCTGACAATCATTACTTGCTTTTGAGCGCGTATATTGTTTAGGATTTGGTGTATATCATTTA
>JBCBCD010000619.1:0-4806 GCA_038530915.1 Bacteroidota bacterium | reverse complement strand
CCTCAACATTAAAGCTCTTGGTTTTACTTGATCCTTGTAATTAACTCTCATCGTCTATCAAAATTTTGGTTGAAAATTGTATTGAAGCTGCTGCTCCATTGACGATGACAAAAGTCTTTCAAAATGGATCTTTAAAAACCCTCAATCATGATAAAAAATAACAAATCATCATTTATTAGGGTCACTTTATTTATATTAATCAAGAATACAAAATTACAAACATATTTATCATAAGGCATCCTCCTTTTATATGCCTTTGGAAATATCCTCAAAAAAGAGGATGAAACAAAATCACAAAACACTGATTTTTAACGCATTGACATTCACTATCGATATAATAAATAAAAGAAAGCACAAGATTACAGCCTAAGAGACAAAAAAATATCTTTTTTATTTTTTTAATGAAAAATAAAAAACAATAAATGATTACTTGTGTTTGTTAAAACATCAATAAGATTTTTAGTAAATTCACCTTGGAATAGATAAAAAAGGAAAAGGTAGGAGGTTCCACGGCTATGATAAGCTAACAAAATAAGCAAGTTAAAACATGAAGCAGCACAAGCTATTCATTCATCCAGTTCTAAGGCTAATGGTGTTGATGGGATTCATTACACTATCATCATCACTAACAGCTCAAAATGTTTCCGGTAATAGCTCAATCAGTGGTAATGTCAAACTTCCCAAATTGGATAAAGGAATTTCAAAAGGGAACAACTATAATAATTCTACAGACGTAATGCATTCGAATGATCCTATGGCGGCTCCGGATAGAAATGTGATTGTAAGTTTACATCCACTAGATAGAGATATGACAGTCTGGCCTTTAAAGGATGCTTATATTACCCAAAAAGAACAAACATTCATTCCTCATGTATTACCTATTACTCCGGGCACTAAAGTTTTTTTCCTCAACGAGGATCAATTTTTTCATAATGTTTATTCCGCTACACCAAGGTCCAGATTCAATATAGGAAGAAGAGCACCTGGCAATGCTTATGGCCAGATCATTAAAAAACCAGGCATCATTAGTTTGAATTGTGACATACATGCACATATGAAAGGCTTTGTGCTTTGTTTGAATACTAATTTTTTTACAAGAATTGATGCCTACGGGAACTACAACCTGGATAATATCCCAAGTGGGAAATATCGATTAGAGTGTTTCCATGCTGAATTTGGGAATAAAACGATGACAATTGTTGTAACAGAAAAAGCAAACCTCATTCAAAATATAGATCTGAGCAGATAACAATAAACGAGTAAAAATGAAATACACGACCATATTAACAATCTGTATTCTGTTCGTTTTGCCAAGCGTTCACTTTGGTCAAATCAAGCTGGAGTACAATGCTAATATTGACTTTGAATTGAGTAAAGCCGGTGGAATTTCTCATTTTTACTACAACGAGATCCATAGAGATAAAACAGATTGGAATTTCAATGCTCTGGAAGCCAACCTAATTACAAAAGTCATCTTGCATGCTGATTGGTCTATCAATACTCGTTTAATGTTACAACGCAATTTGGGTAAATCCTTTAATCAGTTTGATGTTCCATTGCTCAATGTACAATGGAAACCAGATGGAAAAACTTACGGCCTCCAGTTGGGAAGAATAATTAACCCTTTTGGATCTTTTAATATTAAGCAAATTTCAACTGAAAGAGATTTTATAGGTCGACCTTTGGCTTACCAATACTATGTAAATGTTTCGCCTACCTTGGGATATCAATTTAATTTGGGTGAAACCAGGTTGGAAGGGTTGCCCTACAATGATTGGGGAAGCCCCATTCTTAATTATCAAGGCTATGCTAGTGGTATACGATTTGATTGGACCATTGATCCCGGTAAACTCAATTTAGGTGCCGCATTGACAACAGGAGCAGCTAATTTAAACGCCGTTACGACCAACCCTTTACATATAGGGTTTAGCAGCAGGCTATCTTATCAACTTACCTATTACTGGAAACAAGGCATTTCAATACATTATGGTGGCTTCATGGAAGAACATACTCTTACTAATGATACAGATCCTTTAAGTAGTTATACACAATTATTACTTGGAACGGACTATCAGCTAGGCTTTGGTTTTTTTGAAATATCAGGCGAAGCAATTTTTGCTCGCTATACTGTACCAGAATTTTCCTTTGAAGACCCAATTTTTGTCAAAAGCCAAACACATACTTTAGGGGCTTTTACCTCTTATTGTAATATAAAATACGAACCTCCTTTCCTGTCTGGAAGTTATTTGGCTTATCGTCTAGATGGAATGTGGTTTGGGAATGATGACAATAACGATCAGCGTCAATGGGACAATGGAGTAGTCAGACATACTTTGGCCGCAGGATATAGAATGACAGAATTTTTATGGATAAGAGGAAGTGTCTCTACACAGATCACACAAAACTTTGCACAATGGAATGATCAACTTGGAGCATTTAGATTAATGTTGACCGCATTTTATTGATCACTTACTCAAAAAGAAAAAATGAGCTCTTATGTGAAATATTTCATTCTCATCATTTCTTGCTTTTTGATACTTAAATCAAAAGCAAGTGCTTCTTATTTAAAAATAGGATCTCCTTTTGAATCTGAGCTTAAATCACTTTATGCGGAAGGAGATTTCATTCATTTAGAGCAGATTTGTAATGATTTCATCAAAAAGCACCAGGGAGAAAACACAATTGATTTAGGTTGGAGTCATTTATATTTATCTAAGCTAGCACTTGAAAAATTGGATTATCAACAAGCCCAGGAATGTGTAAAAAAAGCCATCTCTATTTTTGAAAAAAGCAATCAATCTCAAGGAATCATTGCATCTCTACATACAGCTGGAGAAATAGAACTTTATTCACCAGAAGAGCGACTCCTTTTTTTAGAAAAGGCATGGAACCTAGCGACGCAAAAAAATGAACTGTATTCCATTTTCGAAGTAGGTCAATCTCTAGTTAATCAATACAGTAATGAATTAGGATTTAATCGTTCCATGCTTATCTTACAAACTTCCCTTGATGCAAGTTTGAAACTAGATGAAAACGATAAGATCAAATCGATCTACAACCAAATATCAACCAACTTTCATTCCATAGGAGAAATCGACTCCTCCATTTACTTTTTACAGGAACTACTCAACTTCAAACACCAACGCAATGATACCTTAGATATAATCAATGATCTAAGTGTAATCGGGAATTTGCACTTTGAAATGGGTGAATATGTGAAAGCACAAGACTATTTATTTCAAGCCTTAAAAAGAGCAGAACTAGCAAGGGACACTTTCACCCTAATGAGTTTATACACAGATATTAGTAAAGTATATGGTGCTCAGCAAAATTGGAAAAAAGCATTGACTAATGCAGAACTGGGTACTCAAATGGCTCAAGCAAAAAACATTCAGTTTATTGAAGCAGAAAACCTTAAAAATGCGGGTTTTATTTTAGAGCAACTAAAGAATAAAGAAGTAGCAATTAAAAGATACCTGGCTGCTCTTGACCTTTTCAAGGAACTCAATAATACGCTTAAAATTGCAGAAATAGAGCTTAAACTCAGCACACTTTATCAAGACATCAACAATATTGGAGATGCTAGAAAATATTTGCAGGAAGCGCTTCATAACCGAGAAAAAATCGACGACAAATTGGGTATCGTTCAGGCCAAATTACTACTTGGTAAATTAGAATTTCAAGAAGGTAATTATTCCCTCACAGAAGGATATATGAACGACTGTGTCAACATGGCTAAGGAAATGGAACATCGACAGAGTTTATTGGAAGCACATTTGTTGTTGGCCAAAGTATTGGAAGCAAGAGGGCAATACAACCAAGCCTACCATCATCTCCAACAACATCATGCCATAAAGGATTCCTTATTGCAGTTGGAATTGATACGGGAAGTGAACAAAATAGATGAGCAATTTAAAACTGAAAAAAAGGATAAAGAAATTGCACAGCAAAGAGCGGAACTCCAAGAACAAAAAACAGAGATTCAAGCGCGACAATATCAGAATACCATACTGGTGGCCAGTTTGTTGATTCTGGGTTTAGCGGTAAGCTTATTATTCGTTTACTTCAACAACCGTAAAAGAATATCCGACCAGCACATCAACTTTTTGACCAAAGAAAAAGAGGCTGAAAAGCTCAAAGCCGTTTTGCAAGGAGAAGAAAAAGAACGCAAACGCATAGCACAGGAATTGCATGATGGCTTGGGAGCAGTATTAGCTACGGCGAAAATGCAAATAGATATTGTCCAACATCAGATTCCATCTATAAAAGAAAATGAAAGTTACCATAAAGCAGAAATGTTGATTGATCAAGCCTGCCAAAGTATCCGGCAAATATCTCATAATATGATGCCCTCGGTTTTAGAGCAAAACCATATTGAAGATGCTTTGGGACAAGTTTGCGATATTTTTGCTCATTCCTATGATATCAAAGTAGACTACATTCCGTTTGGGTTGGAATCCATGGCAATCAAAAAGGAAACCAGTATTACCCTATATAGAATTACTCAGGAACTGTTGAAAAATGTTGCCAAACATGCTGAAGCAACTGAAGTATTGGTACAAATTACTGCTGATAACGGCCACATCAACCTAACCATAGAAGACAATGGAAAGGGGTTTAATCCAGACCATCTTCAGCAGCAAAACGGAATTGGCCTGGAAAATATCAAATCCAGGGTTCAATATTTGAATGGTAGTTTGGAAATTGATTCCAGGTTAGGAGAAGGGAGTTCTTTTAATATTGATATTCCGTTGGTGTAGGGTGTAGGGTGTAGGGTGTAGGGTGTAGGGTGTAGGGTGTAGGGTG
>JBCBCD010000618.1:0-4811 GCA_038530915.1 Bacteroidota bacterium | reverse complement strand
ATGGTACAGGTACCACACTTAGAGAGTATCAAAGAAATATAATAGATTTTGAAAGGAGCCAATTCACCAATTTAATTCCTGATGTTAGTGATGAATCTATCACTGAGTTGAGTACTTTTTTACAATGGTTCCAACCTATTGGCAATAAAATAAATCTCTTATTTGGGAGTCAATTTCTGAGGCGAGAAAATGGCGATTTTGCCAACTCAATAAATACAATTAATCCAAGACTGGCTATTCTGTATAAGTTCGACGAATCTGTACAACTGAGAGCTTCGTTTAGTACAGCCCTTAGGGCACCAACTCCTTTTTACAATGCGACAACATATACTTACAGCCCTGTGAATTATGAATCACTAAAAACAGGGCTAAATATGTTGGATGCAGAACGGACAAGATCTTTTGAAACCGGACTGAGGTGGTATTTTTCTTCAAAAGTGGATCTGGACCTTAGTTTTTCCTATACTCGCACGGATAACTTCATCAACTATAATATTGTATTTGCAGGAATGGGGATGCAGGCGAGAGAAGGAGCTTTTACACTAGGTTATTTCAATGATGAAAACTCCGAAGCTGAGCTGATAGACTTACAAATGTATTTGAGAATGAGAAATATAGTTCCTTCGATCAAATTAGGAGCCACCTTAAATGTAAATTTTGCCAATGGCCAAGAAACACTTACAACGACAAATATTGGAGATTTCATCAATGAAGTCAGAGTGTTGGACGATTTGAGGGCTCATCCTACCGCCAATATGCGTTTTTCAATTTATGCAACTCCCTTTAGAGATGTGTTGATTCGTTTTGACCAATATTTCGTATCGAGTACTTTAACACGGAATTCTTTGCGATTGAATGCTCCTATGAATATGCCTTTATTGAATCAGAACAACTACATAGATGGCTTTTATTCGGCTGATGTTTCTATCAATTATAATATCAATCGCAATTTCTTACTGTACGGAAAACTGATCAATATTTTCAATGAGGAATATGCAGGTATTGATGCTTCTTCGAGTAATGATATTTTAGGATACAATCCACAATCTTTGTCTATTTTTCGTTTAGGACTTAACTATGAATTCAATTAAATGGTGAGAAAGTACTTACATATTATTCTATTAGGAGTTGTTAGCTTAGTTCCAATTGGCCTCTTAGCACAGGATTCATTGACGGTAATGCAGTTATTGGAGCAAGCTAAAGAAATGGAAAAGGTTGAAGAAGCAAAAGAGAAGTATGAAGTGTCTTATGCTTTATCTCGGCAACTCAAATATGAGAAAGGTTTAAAGGCAACACTTCCCATGTTGATAGATGTAGAACTGAAACAAGGTAACAATACGAATGCGCTGCGGTATTTATTGGAAGAAAGTGAAATGATCAAGGGGGATTCTAATAAGAAAAGAGCCGTTGATGTCAATGTTCAAATAGGAGATTTGTATAAGAACGAAGCTTTATATCAACAAGCCCTACCTTACTACAAAACAGCAGAACAATTAAGTCAACCGAATGTATCCAATGATTTAATGGAAAAAATTGGCTTGAGTTTTTCTGAGCTCAACCAACCGGATAGTGCTGCAATCTATTACAAAGCTTTGATGAGTACTAAGACTGACGATTTAGACAGAATGTCTAACATGCGCAAAATTGTTGAAGCCTATCAAAAAGCAGGAAATTATGAAGCAGCCTTAGACTATAATCTACAGCTGAAATCAGCAATGGAAAAGTCTAGTGAATGGGAAGATCAACTAGGAGTGATCTATAACAACCTGGGCTATACCAATAATTTTTTGGGGGATTATGAAGATGCAATTGAGTGGTTTCACAAGGCCGAAGGCTACATGAAAAAAGACAAACAACAGTTGAGCGTCATTTATACCAATTTAGGTGTGGGCTACTTCAATAAGGGAGAAACGAAGTTGGCTATTCAATATTTACTAAAGGCACTTGCCTTGACAGATAAAGATGATAAGAACGCCAAAGGAAATATCAACAATCTTATTGCAAACATCTACCTGCAAAAGGAAGACTACTACAATGCACAAGCCTACAATCGAGATGCCATTAGGTTTGCCAACGAAGGAGATGATACAGAACTGAAATCAGAAGTCTATGAAACGGCCGCAGACATACATACCAAGCTGTATGAATACGAGCAGGCCATTGAAGCTTTTCAAACTCACTTAACTTTTCGTGATTCTATTTCGCTTGCTCAAGAGTTGGAAGAACAAAGATTAAGAGAAGAAAGAAGTGCCCTGGAAAAAGCTGAAAAAGAAATCAAGTTACTCCTGATTCAAGGTCAGGTGCAGGATTTAACCATAGAACAATTAGAGTCTGATCGACAAGAACAACAATTGAAGATTGATAACTTAAACTTGGTCTCTCAGAATGCTCAAAAAGAAATTGAGCTGATGAAAGTTGAAGAGCAAACTAAGGAGACAGAAATGAAGAACAGGGAGTTGGAAGCCAAACAAACTCAACAAATGTTGCTTTTGGCACAAAGACAACTCGAATTGCAAACACAGGAACAACAATTGGCACAACTGGCCCAGGCAGAAGCTTTATCCAAGGCAGAATTAAAACTTAAGCAGGAAGAGTTGACCAAAGAAGAACAACGTAGTGCTCTTTTGCAAAGAGAACAAGAAATCCAACAATTAGAATTAGATGCTCAGAAGGAATCTATTGCTCAAGTACAACGATTGGGAGGCTTGTTGTTTTTAATCATATTATTGGTCTTAGCAGGTTTGATCTATTCTCGAAGAGTCAACAAAAAATTGGCTCAACAAAAAGTAGAAATTGAAGAAGAAAGGGAAAAGTCAGAAAGCCTGCTGCTCAATATCTTACCAGTGAGTGTGGCACAGGAATTGAAGGAAATAGGACATGCCGTTCCTCGGAGGCATGAAACAGTGAGTATTCTCTTTTCTGATTTTGTAGGTTTCACAAAAATATCAGCCCGAAACACGCCAGAGATCATCATCAACGAACTCAATGATTGTTTCAGAGGATTTGATGAAATCATGGAACAGGAAGGCATCGAAAAAATACAGACAATTGGAGATGGTTATTTGGCTGTAGCAGGCTTACCGGAAGCACATCCACAACATGCTATAAAATGTGTAAACGCTGCTAAAAAAATGATCAACTTCCTCCATCAACGCAATCTAGATACAGATATTCAGTGGAAAGTACGCATCGGTATTCATACAGGTCCCATCATGGCCGGAGTAGTGGGTACCAAGAAATTTGCCTACAGTATTTTTGGGGACTCTGTTAATACGGCTAGTCGCATTGAAACGGCCGGAGCAGAAGGACGCATTAATGTATCTGCCAATACCTATGAGTTTATCAAAGACCACTTTGATTGTGAATACAGAGGGAAAATTAGTGCTAAAGGGAAGGGCGATTTGGATATGTATTTTGTGAGTTAAGCTGTATTGTGAGCTGTAATAGCTTTTTTATAATAGGTGAAAATATAAGATTTGGCTACCATAAAAGCTATTTGTTATGTTTATCGCATCATTATTGAAAATATTACTTCCATAATTCAAGAAAAATGGATGAGTAAAAAATCAGCATTAGACCGTAAAATTCAAACCGAGAATTACCTTAAAGAACTGGGAATTCCATTTATAGATCATCTTCCAATGATTGAGGAAGAAGAGGAGACTAAAATTAGAACACCCCAAGAGATTGCAAAAAGAGCACTTGTTCTCACTTATTTATGTTATATCGGTGAAGTTGAAGAAGAAAAACCCGAAGTGGTTCAATTTTTAAAAGACGAATACTTATGGAGCGCAGTATCTCCTTTAGAAAAAGAACTATTTAGAGTGGATTTAGAATTGACACCTCAGGAGCGAATCAATATTTCTTGGAGATCTGAATGTATATGGGTATTGCTTTGGACCATAAAAAAAATTGATAGACTTGAATTACCAATCGAAGAAGTTCAGGTATCAGAAATGCTCGAACTCTTACCAGAATTCATGAAAAATACTACTGAGTTTATAAATACTGCCGTAGTAAGAGAAAAATCAGAAATAATGGATCAGTCTGATTTAATATACAGGCTGCATTGGGCAGCTCGCAACGATTATTTACATCAAACTAACACTTCTGGTTTGAATCCAAGTATAGTCGAAGAAAGACATTATGCTATCAATTGGATTACCAATTATGAAGGTCTAGAATGGGATGATATCACTACAGATACCTAAATTTTAACTATCCGGAATTTTTAAACCCAATTCCTTGATCAAAAACTCAATTTCATCTTTTTGTTGATAGGTTCCTTCTCTAGGTTCTCTTTCGCCATGTTTGAAATGATACATTCGATTGAGAAACATGGCAAAGCCACCCTCATTATAATTTCCTTTTTTATATTCTCGATAAAGTAAAGGGAAAAACTTCTCCCGAGCTGAATAGCTGTTCGAATGATGAATGACGGTAGGTATGATGGAAGTAGCAATAGAGCCAAATTCACCATTTTTAGGAAAACCATGTTGCTCTAAGTACTTTTCCACTCTAACCAGGTTTAAGGCATCTTGTTGATGCATCTCTTTTACAAATGCATGAAATTCTTTTGAGTTTTTTCCATGTTTCAACATAATTTCAGCGGACTGCCCTTGTCTCAACTTTTGATCTTCTTCAAATAAGAATTCGAGGTAGGCTTCTTTTTCTTCAGGACTATTAATCGCATTAATTTCTTGATCAATTTGCTCGCGTTGTTCCTCTGTGATTTCAATAGAGTTACAGGAAGATAGCATCTTAAGAAATAAAATAGACGGTGGCCAGCGGCCTATTTTATTCCTTAACTT
>JBCBCD010000617.1:0-4823 GCA_038530915.1 Bacteroidota bacterium | reverse complement strand
AGCAATAAAAAATTTGCAATGAAGGAATGCTTTTCTTTAGGGAGTTGTATATTTCTATTCATCAACTTTTTTAATTAGTGCATTTCTTAATGCTCCCCAAAAAAAACGCTGTGTTATTAGATTAGGATGATTTAGTACTGCTTTTATAAATAAGCTAAAAAGGGTATTAATTTTTTCAGGGGGGTGGGTAATCCTTTCTTTCCATTCATTATCTTTTAGTTTATAAAAGATAGCTTTTTGTAATTTAAGTGAGATGTCCTCTTTTTTAGTTGTATCTTTTAAAACACTCACATATTCTTTGGAAAACCTTTCACTGAAGTTGTACGTCTTGCTTTCATTGTGGATGAGTTGCTGGGATAAAATCTGATCTGTTGTTATTTTTTTTAACTTTTCTTCCTGAGCTAGTCTGAAATACAACTCCCAGTCCATAACATAATGTAAGGATTTATTAATAGATCCAATTCTTTTTAAGGTTTCTAGATTTATAAATGTTGAAGCTTGGGGTAAAACAACTCCATAAGGACGAAGAAAGTCTGAAGGAAAATCCCATAGTTTTGCTTTCCATAATTCTTCCTTAATAGGCTTATTTGCATGGTCGATTGTAACGATTCGACCTGTTCCTACCAAAATATCAAATTGGTATTTGTTATAAAGTTTCCCAACATAGAATAAAGCTTTGGACTCAAGGATATCATCAGAATTAACCCAATTAAAAATTGTGCCAGTAGCTTTTTCTAAGCCCTTAATGATTGCATGGCTTTGTCCTTGATCTTTTTCACTGATCCAATAGCTTATATGTTTATCGTACTTTTTTAAGATTTCGATAGTTTCATCCGTGCTACCGCCGTCAATTATAATATACTCTAGGTTGGGGTACTCTTGATTTAATATAGATAATATAGTCGCTTCAATAAATCTACCTTGATTGTAGCTGGGGGTTACTATTGTTATTTTGGGCCATTTTGTATAGCTTGAGGCCATGTTTAAAGATGAATTTTGATTCATTGGTTATTATATAGTATCAAACTTTTCAATAAATTTATTGATTTCGAAAAAATGTTTCTCTACTTCTTTTAATTCTGAGGGTTCAAAATTCCACCATTGTATTTTTAAAAACTTTTTGATTTCAGATTCTGAAAACCTATACCTTATAATCTGAATAGGAGCTCCAACTGCAATAGCATAAGGAGGAATATCTTTGCTCACAATTGCACCAGCCCCAATAATAGCTCCATCTCCAATTGTAATGCCATCTAATATGGTAACATTCATTCCAATAAATACATCATTACCAATTTCAATTATTTTTCTTTCTATTACTTTATTTTTTTCACTTAAACTTAAGCCATTTGGTGAATTAACAGAATAGAAAGAGGGAGAAGTAGAAAGAGCTTGTGTTGGATGGATACCCCATCCACATATTAAGTTTGGTCCAATCGAACAAAACCTGCCTATTTTAGCTAATGAGACATAAGCATTTTGAGAGATATAGGTTCCCTTACCAATTTGAGTGTTACTAATATGGTAAGGAGGATAAAGTTTTACATATTCTTCAACTGTAGAGTTTGTTAGCTTTGATTTAAAGTATTCAAAACTAATGTCATAAGATAAAATCTTAAAATTAGGATGAATTTTTATTAAAATTATCTCAATTAAATACCTTAATATCTTTTTTAATTTCATTAAAGCTATAATAATGTATGAAAAGATAAATTATTTTAAATTTAATATCCCATTAGTAACAAGGCTTCTTTAGCTTCTACATTGAAATATTCAATAAGTTTTGTTGACATCTCTTCATGATGACTACCAATTTTTCCTTTCCTAAAAAACTTTTGGGCTTTTTCTCCTTTCCAATTTTTATGCCCCATACCATTATACCGTTTTGCCTTTTTTCGCATCTGCTCGATTGTATTTCCATTAACTATCTTTTCTAATTGTTCATCAGTTCTATCTATATTAGAAAATGTACAAATACTTTTTAAAGTTGCAATGGGAGAATTAAGTAGATCTTCATATTTAATAACTATTATTCTAGCATTATGAGGATTCTTCGCCCAACTCAAAACATGTTCATGCCATTTACTTGGAAAAATTCCTTTACCCTCCTTTACCATTTCCTCTAAGGTAATATTAATGCCTAAGTTCTTATTATAAGCAAAATAAGAAACCATTACATCTCTTCCATCTCGAACTAAGTAAATAACATTTTTGTAGTTTAATTGTGGTAAATGATGTGACTTGAAAAAATTAATATATCCAAAACGAGTGTAAACTGATCGAGCATGGACATCAGGTACTATTGATTGAGCTAAACTATCAGAAAGATATTGAGTATCAATACCATATATTAAGCCGCTTATTATTGACTGCATCCAAGTATTCCCTGATTTTGGAAAACCTACTATAAATATATCATCATCACTTGTTTGATTAATTGGTACTAGAAAGTTTTCTGACATTATATCACTGAGATATTTTTCTCTTTGTTCTTGGAGAAATGTTTTAGGTGATGAAAGAAATTGTATTGTTTTTTTAATTTTCGATTTTTCCATTTAATTTTCGATTTTTCCATGAAATAGAAACTGCTAAGACATTTGGAGTATTTGCCAGGATAGCTTTGGAGCAATAATTCCTGGCCAATGTTCTTGGAATAATGACCCATGACTACCACTTGATGTAATAGTGAAAGAAAGGAATTCCTTAGGAGGATATAGTACTTGCTGATTTGGAATTCCTGCATGAAGTCTAACAAAATATCTTCCCACATTAAGTAAATTACCGTAAATACAACAAGTAGCTTTATAATTTCCTTTTAGTGTGATTTCTTTGATAGATAAATGGTTAGTAGAGGCAAATACAACATTGCCTTTCAAATCTATGAGCTGAAAGACAATTCTTGAACCACGTATGTGGCTTTTAGAACTGAATATAATTTCTAAATAAATACTCTCTTTGTTTTCAAATGATGTTCTTATTCTGCCTTTTTCATCTCTAATACTAATCTGCTTAAAATTAAAAATTGAATTAGTCTGGTCTTTTATTACTATTAAACCATCTTTTCCAAGTAGAGAAGCATTATTCAAATAAGTTGATATTATTTTTTCGGTATGATCATAAGAATGTATTTGTCCATTTGATAGAAGTATACTATTAACACATAGACTTCTTACAGATGCCATATTATGGCTTACAAACAAAACTGTTCTTCCTCCTTCACTACTCACCTCTTTCATCTTTCCAATTGCCTTTTTTTGAAATTCTGCATCTCCAACTGCCAATACCTCATCTACAATTAGTATCTCAGGTTCCAAATGAGCTGCTACTGCAAAACCTAAGCGAACCATCATACCAGAAGAGAATCGTTTTACAGGAGTATCTAAGTACCTAGCAACTCCTGCAAAGTCTACAATCTCATCTAATTTTGATTTCACTTCAGCCTTAGTCATGCCCAGTATGGTTCCATTGAGGTAGATATTTTCACGGCCAGTCAACTCTGGATGAAAGCCTGTGCCTACTTCCAAGAGCGATGCAATTCTCCCTTTAGCTTTGATGCAGCCAGTTGTTGGGCCGGTTACTTTGGACAATATCTTGAGTAGGGTACTTTTTCCTGCTCCATTCTTACCAATTATGCCGAGTACTTCACCTTGTTTAACTTCAAAGTTGATATTTTTCAAAGCCCATACATATTCACTATTCCCTTTACTAGAACGGTCATTGGTATCACCTATTTTAAGATAGGGATCTTCCTTACCTCGGATCTGATGCCACCATCGATTGAGATCGTGAGATATGGTTCCCGTGCCTACTTGGCCAAGGCGATATTGTTTAGAGAGGTTTTCTACTTTTATGGCTGTATTTGACATTTCTTCACCGTTGAGTCGCTTGAGTTTCATGGAGGGTTAGACGGTATCCATGAAATTCTTTTCTGTGCGATTAAAGATTGAGATTCCTAATAACAATAATATGACTAAAAATATAAGGCTATAGCTCAAGTACCACCATGAAAAGGTACCCTGGCCTAGGAAACCATGCTTAAAAGTTTCTATCACTGAGGTCATCGGATTGAGGACAGATAGCCAGCGGTACTGTTCTGGAACAGTAGATAGCGGGTAAATGACAGGTGTAGCATACATCGCTAATTGGACGCCAAATTGAATTAAATACACCAAGTCACGGTATTTAGTAGTCATTGAAGTGACAATGAGCCCAAAACCTAGTCCTAAACCTGCTAGCATAACTATCAAAATTGGGAATAGGAAGATGGTCATATTGGGCTGTATATCCGTTCCTTTGATCAGAAAGTAGGCATAAAACCCTATGAAAAGGACAAATTGGATTCCAAATTTGATGAGATTTGATATCACAATTGATAAGGGTACCGTCAGTCTAGCAAAATATACCTTCCCAAAAATATTTTGGTTGTCTTTGAAGGTGGTAGAGGTTTTAGTCAGGCATTCAGCAAAGTAATTCCAACAAGTGACTCCTGCTAAGTAGAATAGGATAGGAGGTATACTGTCTGTAGAAATTCCTGCCAGATTGCCAAAGACGACAGTAAATATTAAGGTAGTAAATAAAGGTTGTATGATATACCAAAGTGGCCCTAAAATTGTTTGTTTGTATTGTGCCACAAAGTCCCGCCTGACAAATAAAAACAATAAGTCTTTGTAGCGCCAAACCTCATTGAGGTTTAATGCTAATAGTGATTTTTGAGGAGTTATGACAATGTCCCAATCCTCTACTAAACCTTGGTTAGGTTTTTTACCAAGATTATTTGTAGATGTGCTATCCATCTAGCGTGACTTTTTAAAATTTAACCAACT
>JBCBCD010000616.1:0-4830 GCA_038530915.1 Bacteroidota bacterium | reverse complement strand
TAACCAAGTCAATTTGTTATAATCTTTTAAGGAATCCAAACTAAGCCCAAGCCCTATAAAAATCAATGCTGTATTTAAATCTTCAAACAAACCTGCTGAAGCTTCTTCAAACAAAAGGGGGCGATATGAAAAGTATAGACTTAAAAATAAGAGCGGATACTTGATAAAACTGATGTAGTGAAAGATTCTGACCGTCTTTTCCATAGAAGATTTTTTTATTATTTTTTCGCTCGCATTAGATTTCTAAAATAAACAATCATATGAAACTAAAAATCACCCTTTTGTTTTTTGTGTTGACAACAGTCATTTTATCAGCACAAGTTCAGCCGCAATGGGTTCGTTATCCAAGTATTTCTCCAGATGGAAATCAGATCGTTTTTACCTATAAAGGAGACCTTTATAAGGTACCTACTTCAGGTGGAGAAGCAGTTCAGTTGACTTACCATGAAGCACATGATTACAAAGCAGTATGGAGTAAAGATGGCAAAACCATTGCCTTTGCATCAGACCGTTATGGTAATTTTGATGTATTTACAATGAGTGCAATGGGTGGGCCAGCAACTCGTTTGACTTTTCATAGCAATTCAGAGTCACCTTTTACTTTTTCAGTAGATGACCAAGAGGTAATTTTTGGTGGAATGAGACAAGACAAAGCGAGCCACCGTCAATATCCCACTGGTTCTCAACCGGAATTGTATTCTGTACCGGTAAAGGGAGGTAGAATAGATCAAGTATTAACTGTACCAGCCGAATACGTACAAATTAACAAGGCAGGTACACAGATGATTTACCACGATAAGAAAGGGGGAGAAAATGAATGGCGCAAGCACCATACATCATCCATCACCAGAGATATTTGGACCTATGATATGGCTAGCGGTAAGCATAAAATGATCGTGAATTTTGAAGGAGAAGATAGAAATCCGGTTTACTCTGCTGATGAAAAAAGTATTTATTATTTAAGTGAGGAAAGTGGCAACTTCAATGTTCACAAATGCAATATCGATGGAACAGGGAAGAAAAAATTGACTTCATTCAAGATGCATCCTGTTCGTTTCCTAAGTATGGGTAAAGGAACTCTTTGTTTTGGTTATGATGGAGAATTGTATACGATGGAAGAAGGAAAGCGCCCTAAAAAAGTAGCTATTACCATCCGTACTCAGGCGATAACCAACCCGGATAAGTTCATTACCATAAATGGAGGGGTGCGAGAGATGGATGTCGCACCTAATGGAAAAGAAATTGCATTTATTGCCAGAGGGGAAGTCTTTGTAACCTCTGTAGATGGCTCGATGACCAAGCGTATCACTAACACTCCTGAACAAGAGCGTTTTGTAAAATTCGGTCCGGAAGGAAAATCTGTCGTTTATGCCAGTGAGCGCGATGGCAAGTGGAGCATTTTTGAAACAAAAAGGACTCGCGAAGAAGAAGAGCCTTTCTTTTTTGCTTCTACTTTACTAGAAGAAAAGCCATTGGTGAGCAGCGATGTAGACAACTATCTGCCTGAATTTTCTCCTGACGGAAAGAAAATGGCTTATATCGAAGATAGACGAACTTTGAAGGTGATGGATTTGGAGAGTAAGAGTACCGTTACTTTGCTGACTCCCGAGGATCTATATCATATGAGAGATGGTGATAAGTATTACAAATGGAGCCCTGATAGCAAATGGTTATTGATTGATTGGAGTTTATCATTGAATAATAGTGAAGTGCTTTTAATGGCAGCAGATGGAAGTCAGAAAATCAATTTAACAGAAAGTAGTTACTATGATAGCAGACCGATTTGGGTGAATGAAGGAAAACAAATGTTGTGGTTTAGCAATAGAAATGGATTAAAAAGTTATGCAACCAGTGGTAGATCTCAATCTGATGTATACAGTATGTTTTTCACCAAAGATGCATGGGATAAATATCAGTTGAGTAAGGAAGAATATGCCTTGATGAAAGAAATTGAAAAGGCAACTAAGAAGGACGAAAAGAAAGAGGAAAAGAAAGATGAGGATAAAAAAGAAGACAAGGATAAGGTAAAAGAATTGGCTTTTGATTGGGAAGATATGGAAGAGCGCAAAGCAAGACTGACGATACACTCTTCTTCCCTTGGAGATGCAGTACTTTCAAAAGATGGAGAAACCTTGTATTACCTGGCAAGATTTGAGAAAGGAATGGACTTGTGGTCTACTAATCTTAGAACTAGAGAAACTAAAAAAGCCATTACCCTGAACGCTGGTTTTGGTCGTTTGATGTGGGACAAAGAAATGAAAAACCTGTATTTATTAAGTAGTGGACGTATTGCGAAGGTAGAACCTGCCAAAGGAAAACGCAGCAATGTAAGCATTAGTGGAGAAATGGAATACGATGCAGATGCAGAAAGAGCATACATGTTTGATCATGTTTGGATCAGAACAAAAAATATATTTTATACTTCAAGTATGCATGGCATAGATTGGGATCAAATGCGTACGGAATACAGTAAATATTTGCCACACTTAGGCAATTCGTATGAGTTTACTGAAATGATTTCTGAATTGTTAGGAGAGTTGAATGTATCTCACGCTGGTGGTCGATTTTCTCGCCGAATTCAAAATCCTGATGCTACTGCTTCTGTGGGTATTTTTATGGACTATGAGCATGAAGGTAATGGAATAAAAATTGAGGAAATCATTAAAAAAGGGCCACTTGATAAAGCGAATATTAATGTAAAGGCAGGAATGATCATTGAAAAAATAGATGGTGAAACGATTACTCCTAATCGCGATGTTGCTAGCTACCTCAATAGAAAAGCAGGGAAAATGACCTTGTTAGATGTATTTGACCCTTCTACAAATGAGCGTCAGCAAATCACCATGAAGCCCATTAGCCTAGGAGCTGAAAGAGGTTTATTGTATCAACGTTGGGTGAAAAAGAATGAAGAAGAAGTAGAAAAGAAAAGTAATGGCCAACTGGGTTATGTACATATTCCGGGTATGAGTGACGGTCCTTTTAGAAATGTTATCGATAAAATGTTAGGTAAATATTTCGATAAGAAAGGAGTTATTGTAGATACTCGCTTCAATGGTGGTGGAGACTTGGTAGCTGATTTAGCCATGTTCTTTACCGGAGAGCCTTTTATCACTTATGCAACTGAGAAAAGAGCGGTAGGTGGCGAACCCACTGCTCGTTGGACCAAACCTACACTTGCTATTTTTAATGAATCCATGTATAGTGACGGCCATTGTTTTGCCAGTGGATATACTGATCTAAAAATTGGCAAGACGGTAGGTATGCCAGTACCGGGAACTTGTTCTTTTGCGGGTTGGGAAGGCTTACCCGATGGCTCTCGTTGGGGGGTAGTACCCGTAAGTGCTAAAAACAAGCAAGATGAATGGATGGAAAACAATCAAACGGATCCACAGATACAAGTGAAGAATCAACCTGATGTCATCAACACGGGGAGAGATGAGCAGTTGGAACGTTCGATAGAGGAATTGTTGAAGGACCTGAAATAATGTAAAATAGTGTAAAGGCTTAATCTTACTAATGAAGTTTGGATGTTTTTTGTCTAATTTGAAGAATCATCCAAACTTCATTTTATGAAACGACTTCTCGAAGATCTAGCATTCATAAAGAATAAATAATCCAATTCTTTATAGCATTTGTCCTATACAATTACATTCATTTGTTACGATCTTATGAGTTGATAGCCAGTCAACTATATGGTTGTTTACATTAACGAACCAACTGTTATAATGCTATGAAGAAACTTCCATTTTTATTTATTCTGATTATGTTTCTCCTTGCTGCATGTAATCAAGAAGAAGATCCACCTACTCCAATTGAAGGACCTCTGGTCAGTGAGGATATTGCATTTTTACAGTACAAGTTCAATCCTTTATCTGAAACAGAGTTAAAACTCTCAGTTTATAATTTAAATTGGGATTTTTCAAAGGTGAGCCTCCTATCCCAAAGAGATGAAGAATTAGCATCCGCAAGTTTCATTGAAGAACGAAACATCAATGAGGCAATAATAGATTTTCCATTTGAAGAGAATACCACTTATGACCTCCTGATAGAAACGGAAGAAGAAAATGATACAGTCTTTCGTTATCGGATTGAAGATTATCAGCATCAATTTGTTCAATCTTTTACTTATGAAAAACTGATTGATTTTCAAAATCCAGCTGACTTTGACTTTAGCCCTTCACGAAGAATCTTGTATTTCAGTGATTACGACATCTCTACTTGTATTTTGAAAAAAATGGATGTAGCTAGTGGACAAATCACTATAATAGATGAAGACTTTGATGATGGTACTTTGATCCGAGCTATTTCTGAGGATGAAATCCTTTACAAATCGAGAAATTGGGAAGGGCGAGTTTTAGAAGGCGATGGAAGGTTTTTGATTCGCCTAAATATCAGAACAGGAGAAAAACAATTAGTGGAAGAGGCAAGCTATGCATCTTTTGAATTCTCAAGAATCCTCAATGGGTATGTATTGGTTCCTAATCCTACTTTTAGTGCTAGTACTCATAGTCTTTTAAACCTAGAATCGGGCGCGAGAATACCATTAGACATTAATCAGTCTTATCCATGGGATAGGTATTTTAATCAGTTTTACTTAGATGGACAAATCTTTGATTTTGATCAGGAAACTTTTATGACTCCTATTACCTTACCGGAAGGGATGACACTGGAGTATTATGAAGAAACTGATCCTTACAGTTTAGCCATTTCTACCATTTTAGATACGGATGATAATCTTTTGTCAAAAATTCAGGTCTACAAAGATGGCATTCTGTTTTTTGAAGATGATTATCAATTGGGACGTCTTATCAACCATCCACGAATACTGGA
>JBCBCD010000615.1:0-4833 GCA_038530915.1 Bacteroidota bacterium | reverse complement strand
ACAAGAAATCCACTTGACACTGCACAGACCTATCAGCTCAAATCTACCGTATTTAGGCGTAGTAGAAATTCTTATTTCCCCTTTACTTCAGATTATGATAGAAGTCCAACCACTATGGACAATGGCTATATTCCTCCCGCTCCTCAAATCCAAACACAACCCGTGGAGGTTCCGATTGACAATCAAGTGGTAGGAGCAGTTCCGGTGCCCAATGACACCATCGTACCTACTGAAAAAATACAACCTAATGATACGTTGGAATATTACTTTCAGGTACCCTTTTTAGTAGATGATGATCCTGTGAGTGAAACTCCAGAACAACAGCAACAGACGGCTCCTACCATTACACAAAACAATGTACAACAAGGAATAAGAACCACCCCTCTGAAAAGGGATTTTGGATATTTTGTAGAGAGAAATGATGAAATCATTCAGCGGTATGAAGAGCAGCCGGTTCATAAATTCAGGCCTTCACAAATCATTCCTTATCGCTTAAAGTTTAGAACTGACTATGTGGTAACCCAGATGGATAACAGTCTGTTATTTGATGGATTGGAAACTTTTGCGGCCAATGAAGATGATATTTTCCAATATCCACCTCCGGGTATTCTCTTGAAAGCCAACTTTAAGGACCTGTTTGAAGATTATGAAATTGAAGGTGGCGTGAGGGTACCTACTACTTTTAATGGTACTGAGTACTTCTTAACTTTTAACAACAAGAAGAAACGCCTGGATAAAATATTCAACTTTTACAGAAAGAATACAAGACTATCTGAGCCAAGTAATTCCATTTTACCCAATGTACCCAACAGAAGAGATGTAAATATTTTATTGGGCCAATTTGGAGTGAGGTACCCATTGGACATCTTCAGAAGTGTGAGAGCTATTGCCACATTAAGAAGAGACCAAACGACCCAACTTGCAGCCGATCTGCCAACGTTCAATACACCAACCGTTACACAACAGCGTGCAGGTTTGAAAGTAGAATATGTATTCGACAACACCTTGGATGTAGCTTTGAATATTAAAAACGGTACACGCTATAAAGTATTTGCTGAAGTATACAAAAGATTCGATCTTCAATTGGCTAACGGCATTTCATTGGACTTCAATGAAGGGGCTATGGGTATTGTAGGGTTTGACTTCAGGCATTACCAAAGAATTTTAAAACATAGTGTCTTTGCCAACAGGGCTGCTTTTGCAACTTCTTTTGGTTCTGAAAGAATGCTTTATTTTATGGGAGGTGTTGAAAACTGGCTTTTCCCATCCGAAAATAACGATATACCCAGACCAGGAGCAGGCGAAAACTTTGCATTCAGAACCATTGCTGCCAACTTGAGAGGATTTGACCTTAACATTAGAAATGGTAATTCTTTTGCCTTGATCAATTCTGAGTTGAGGGTCCCTATGTTTAAATACATTTTCAAAAGGTTGCGCTCTTCTCTATTAGAAAACTTCCAATTGGTCGGTTTCTTCGATATTGGATCTGCTTGGCAGGGTGATTCTCCTTTCAATGAGGACAATCCATTGAATACGGATATTATTGAAAATTCTGAAAACCCATTGGTAAGGGTAAAGGTGAATCTGTTCAGAGACCCTATCGTTATGGGTTATGGTGCTGGTATCAGGACCATGCTGTTTGGCTACTTCATCAGAGTAGATTATGGATGGGGTATAGAAACAAGAGTAGTTCAAGATCCTAAACTTTACATTTCAATTGGTACTGACTTCTAATATAATCAGAAGAGTAAGGCCTTTGGCCTTACTCTTCTGTACCTGCTTTCATCTTCTCTGCGTTTTCAGCCACTCTCAATGCTTCAATCACGCCCTCTAAGTCTCCTTCGATCACCTTATCTAAATTATACAGCGTCAAATTAATTCTGTGGTCGGTTATTCTGTTTTGTGGAAAATTATAAGTTCTGATTTTATCTGATCTATCACCACTTCCCACTAGTGATCTACGTTTGGCAGCCTGCTCTGAATCATGTGCCTGCTTTTGTGTTTCATAGATTTTCTGGTACAAGCGCTGCAATGCGATCTCTCTGTTCTTTATTTGAGAACGCCCATCCTGACTTTCTGCAACGATACCAGTAGGTAGATGTGTAAAACGAACACCCGATTCTGTTTTATTAACGTGCTGACCACCAGCTCCACTTGATCTAAACGTATCTACTTTTAAATCAGCCTTATTGATATTAACATCATCCATCTCAAGTTTGGGCATCACTACAACTGTAGCAGCAGAAGTATGTACCCTACCTTGGGATTCTGTTTTTGGCACCCTTTGTACTCGGTGTGCACCAGATTCAAATTTCAAAAAACCAAAGACATCTTCACCAGCAACTTCCAGGGAAATTTTGTTATATCCACCGACAGTACCTTCATTTACATCCAGTACTTCCGTTTTCCATTCTTTTGTCTCAAAAAACTTAGAATACATTTTGTATAAATCCCCAGCAAAAATACTTGCTTCATCCCCTCCAGTACCTGAGCGGATTTCGAAAATAACGTCCTTGGAGTCTTCTGGATCTTTAGGAATCAATAGTACCTTGATTTTCTCTTCTAATTCTTCCCTTTGAGGCAGCAGTTCCTCCAATTCCATACTAGCCATTTCTTTCATATCGGGATCAGAATCTTTACTCATCTCCTTAGCAGTATCTATATTCCCTATTACTTCTTTGTATTCTTTGAATACATCGACAATTTCCTTTAAGTCCTTGTATTCCTTACTTACTTTTTTGTATTTATTCATATCCGACATCACTGCAGGATCAGACAACTGCTCTTCCAGGTAATAATATCTGTCTTGTATTGCTTCAAGCTTATCTATCATTTTACTATTTTGCTTTTTTGTAGAATTGCAAAAATACTATTTCTTCGCTCAATGAATCAATATATTCTGCTTGTTTATAGATAAGTAGCACGCAGAATTACAATTCATGTACTGATTGTTTAGGTGTTTAAGGTTTAAAGGTTTTCAAAAACAGCCTCTAGTAAAGTGTAAGTCTAATTTTAAATCCTCACTTTGCCGAAGGACGAAGTGACTAATCCTAAACACCTAAACTCTAAACATCTAAACTTTTTAAATGGCATATATACTAAACATAGAGACATCCACAGATATCTGTTCTGTCGCGATTTCAAATGACAAGGAGTTAGTCGCTCTTCAGGAAATAAAAGAGCCTTATCAACATGCTTCAAAAATAACCTTGATAACACAAGAATGTTTAAAAAGATCAAATATCAAAATGGCTCAGTTGGATGCTGTAGCAGTCAGTAGTGGGCCTGGCTCCTATACCGCACTAAGAGTAGGAACAAGTATTGCCAAAGGGATTTGTTATGCTCTAAATAAGCCATTGATTGCTGTGGACACCTTACATTCTATTGCATTGGCTAGTAAACAAAGTGATGATTCATCGATATTATATTGTTCAATGATTGACGCCAGAAGAATGGAAGTATATGGAGGTATTTGGGATCATGAAATGAATCTTCTCTTGCCCATTCAAGCAATGACATTAGATGAGAAAAGTTTTGAAACATTCAGAGCCGAAGGGAAAGAAATCGTGTTCTCAGGTAATGGGGCTCAGAAGTATATAGATGCATTCGCACCAGAGCGCTCGAAATTGTCCCCTATTCTTAGTTCAGCAAAACATTTAATTCCAATAGCTGCAAACAAATATTTGGAGAAAGAATTTGTTTCACTAATACAATACAAACCCTTCTATTTAAAGCCACCAAATATTAACCGCCCGAAGAAAATATTGTAATCTTTAACAATTTAAAATATTTCAAATTCGAGATTTTTTTTTGTACTTTTGCCTATAATCCAATCGTTTTGCCGTTAAAGGAATCTTCATATGTAATTTTTGGTACAGTATTTGCCATATATGAAGAGGAAATTAACTGCTAAAAATTATAAACATCGTTATGAGAAAGCAAAAGAATGAATCCGTAACACTTAAACAAGGTGAGAGTGAGATCCATTTGGATTATGCTGAATTGAGAAGAGCTGTACTTGTGCTAAGAGCCGTTAATCACAAACTGCGTCAACGTATCATTGATCTGTTAGAAGAGAATGAAAACATGACGGTAACTGACATCTACATCAAGTTGAGGCTTGAGCAGTCAGTTGCTTCACAGCATCTTGCTATCTTAAGAAGAGCTGGAGTAGTTAACACAGAAAGACAAGGCAAATTTATCCATTATTCCTTGAATAAGGATAGACTTGCTCAAATCTCAAAATTAGTAGAAGAGCTTACTACGGTCTAATTATTTGTTGTACTTGGTTTCGCCTTTTCCCATACTTTCTGTGACTGAAAGTGCTGTAAATCAACAAGATTCACAGCATTTATTTATTTATAACTTTGAATTTATAAATAAAAAATGCATATTTGCTCTGTAAAGGTTATCTATATTTAAATACTACAGAAAGAAAACTATGAGAAAAACTGATGTAACCATCAACAATGAAAAACTACAACTATCCTCAGAGATTCTAAGAGCTATCGCTCATCCTCTGAGAATGAAAATTCTTGAGTTTATCGATCAAAACGATACGATAAATGTAAACAAGATCTACAACACACTGAACTTAGAACAATCGATCACATCACAGCATTTGAGAATCCTAAGACTTGCGGGCTTAGTGGCTACAGAGAGAGAAGGTAAGTTTATTCATTACAGTTTAGACTACGATAAAATTGATAATACTGTAAATGCTATCAACAGCTTTTTACAAGAGGACTTTGAAGTAGAGGAAGAACTTTAATCATAAGAAGTTTCCCAAAAGAAAAATTTAGTTACTTGTATTTAAATACTATTCGAGCTTAT
>JBCBCD010000614.1:875-4854 GCA_038530915.1 Bacteroidota bacterium | reverse complement strand
ATAGAGTTTGGCGTGACAACGGGAGTAGATGTAAATGGCTTATTGATACAAGGTGGAGGAGCTATTTGTGCAGCATTAGACGTTGCTGGTGCACCGTTTGATGTTGTAAATTGTGATGAATTAGTGGCTACTTGCGAGGCTGAGGTTGGATCACTCTTCTTGAACTTAGTAAGATGTACTTCAGATGATAGCGATGGTTTATTCAGAGCAAGAATAGATGATGAGCCTGTTGTTCCAGAAGGATTTGAACTAATCTACGTACTAACATCAGGTGATAACTTAGTTATTGAGGCAGTTGATGACAAAGCGAGTTTCCCAATTGATGAAGTAGGGTTTTACACCATCCATACTTTAATTTACGACCCGAATACGCTCGACTTGGGTATAGTTGAGTTTGGAAAAACAACTGGATTTGATGTTAATAGCCTCTTGATACAGGGTGGAGGAGAAATATGTGGAGCTTTAGATGTGACTGGTGTTAGAGCACATGTGGGTGAATGTCCTTGTGATGCAGATGCAGGTTCTTTGGTGCCTGTTTTAGAAGAATGTATACCTTCTGCGGGGACTGCTACCATACGTGCAGAATTGGATGACAGTCCTGTCTTACCAAGAACTTCCAGGTATTATAGAATTAGGTATGTTTTGACAAAAGGTGATGGTTTAGTAATACAAGATGTAAGTTCAGATCCTGAGTTTGAAATTTCTACTCCTGGTACTTATCGCATTCATACACTGGTTTATAATTTCAATACACTTGATTTGGGTATCGTTGAACCTGGTGTTACTACCGGCTTTGATGTAAATGGCTTATTGATACAAGGTGGAGGAGCTATTTGTGCAGCTTTAGATGTAGCTGGTGCTAAGTTTGAGGTAACAGATTGTGTTAGCAATCTAAGAACACCCCAAATCTATCCTAATCCGGCAAAGAATCAATTGATAATTGATGTTCCAAGTAATTTTAATCAGTTGGAAATTTCAATAGATATTGTTGACCAGACTGGTAATGTGATGATGACCAACAAATATCCGGCAGGAACTAAGCAGGCAGTGATGAATATAGCTAATATATCTGATGGAATGTATGCTGTTAGATTTAGATACGGCAAAGGACAGATAAAACAAGCATTGATAAGTAAAATCGGAAATTAATAATATAGTGGGTGTCTCATAACCCGTATCTCGTTTTGAGACACCTAAGAAAGTTTTGTTGGAGTTTATTTTTCCTTAAAAAGCAAAGCTTTTTAAAGAAAAATAAACTCCAACAACATATTATTCGCTGGCGAAAAAGTACGAAGGGCTTTTGAGACAGACCCTTCTTTTTATTTCCTGCCAAAATCATCTTGAACTCTCACAATATCATCCTCATTAGATGGATTGTTGGGGTCAGAATGTTGCCAGATCTCAGCAATAATGCTCCATTCTTTCAAACCTATTAACCGATGTCTTTCTCCTTGGGCTAGGTGGATAGTTGTCCCTTCTGGTAATTCTTTTAATGGACCTTGCTCATCCGTATCACTTGTGATAACTCCTGCTGTCCCTTTGGTCACTCGCCAAACTTCTGATCTTCTATGATGATACTGCCAACTCAATCTACTATCAGGCCCAACTAATAATATTTTTGGACTCAGTTTTTGATCTACATTAATAGCTTCTTCAGGTAGTTCTGGAAAATAGATTTTGGCAAAGTTTACTACCTGATCTTCCTGGATAGCAAAAAAACCTCCCCATGGTCTTTCCCTGTCTTGTCTAATGATATTGAAGCCTTGCTCATTTAAAATAGAAGCTACTTCTTCAAAAATAGTGTCTCTCGTGGCAGTTTGGAGATTAACATTCATGTTTGTTACTATTTTATGTTTGAATGCAAGAAACAAAATCTAGAAATAATAACCTTCGAATAGGCAGTTTATGTAACATTATTCGACCTTTTTTTGGGCATTTGTTACAAAAGAGAAATTTTTTTTAAGAAAGTGTAACCTCTCTATTTTTATGAAGTATCCTATATGAATTGAAACTTGACCGAGGCACCTATGAAAGATGAACAATTAATGTTAATGGTAAAAAAGGGCAAACTTGATGCGCTGTCAGATTTATTTGAGCGCTATAATGTCCGTCTATATAATTTCTTTTTGAAATTGACTCATGATAGTAGCCTGAGTCAGGATTTGACTCAAACCGTATTCGAAAGGATCATTAAATACAGAGGTTCTTTTAGGAATGATTCCAATTTTAAGGCATGGATCTATCAGATTGCCAGAAATGTGAAAACGGATCATTATAGAAAAAATAAAGTAAAACTGGATGATTCTGTTAATGTGAATGAGTTGAACTTAGTCACAGAGCCTTTACACAAAGAATTGGAAAAAGTAGAAAGAAGAAAGGCAATAGAAACAGCTATAAAAAACTTAAAACCAGAATACCGAGAAGTGCTTTTGTTAGGATGGTTTGAAAAAATGTCCTATGCAGAGGTTGGGGAAATACTTGGTTTAACAATCCCCAATGTAAAGATTAGAATGCACAGAGCGGTAAAACAATTAAAAAAACACTTTAACACAATGACTTGCTTATGAATATCTCAGTAACAGAAAATCAATTAATCGACTATTTAAACGGAGCGCTTGATGCTCAAACCACTGAGCAAATTCGCAAAGCAATAGAACAGTCGGAAATTTTACAGCAAGAGCTGGAAGCACTTCAAATTTTACATTCTAAAGTAGTAGGAATGGAATTAGAACAACCTCCATTAGAATTGCACACCAACTTTATTGAAATGTTGGAGCAAGAGAAAGAGCTTATAAAGCAGGACAAAAAAGTGATACAATTGAGTTGGAGAAATGTGGCATCCATAGCAGCAGTATTACTAATAGGAGTTTTAATTGGTATTCAATTTAACCAACAATCGAGTAGCAGTCAAATTGCTCAAATCAGAGAAGAGTTGGCACTGACCAAAGATCAGGTATCTAGTCTGATGCAACAGGAAAGTACTGCCAAGAGAATAAAGGCGGTCAATATGACCAGCCAGTTTAATAAAGTGGATGAAGAAATGTTGGACCAACTGGTTTATGTGATCCATAATGACAAAAGCATCAATGTGCGTCTTGCAGCTGTTGAGGCGCTAAAAGAAATTGGTGAAAATGCTACAGCAAAGAATGCTTTTGTTTCTGCACTTCGAGTTGAAGAAAAACCCATAGTACAAATTGCACTCATACATGCTTTAGTAGATATCAATGCACAAAATGCCACTTCTGTATTTGATGAAATCATCGAAGAAGAAACGGTATTAGATAAAGTAAAAGATGAAGCAAGGCTAGCAAAATTCAAACTTTTATAAACACACACATTTCATTAAATCATCAAACTGAAAAAGTAAAATAACATCTTATGAAAAATCAATTTTTTCTTCTATCAATAGCATTATTCTTGTTGTTGACAGTAAACCTTAATGCTCAGGAATACAAGGTAGCAATGAGCTCTGGAAAAGTTATCATCAATGAAGTTAATAGAGTAGATATTGAAGGTTATTCAGGTTCAGAGGTCATCATTATATCTGATGAAAAAAAATCGGATGATAAAGAAGATTCAAGAGCGAAAGGACTTAAAGAAATCAGCGCTAGTGGGCATACAGACAATACAGGTGTGGGATTAGCAGCTGAAAAGGATGGAAATGAACTAGTCATAAATCAACTATCCAGAAATAATAAAAATCGTTACACCATCAAAGTACCAAATGGAGTAGCCGTTTATTACGAACACTCTTCCTGGGAAGGAAAGACCATCAATGTGAAAAATTTAAGTAGTGAGTTGGAAATATCTGCTAACTACAACTCTATCATGCTTGAAAATGTAACCGGTCCAATGTCTGTCAATACTGTTTATGGTGGAATCGATGGCAAGTTAAATGCTGCTCCAAAGAATGATATCATGTTGCATTCCGTCTACAAATATGTAGACCTAACCATACCTTCCGGAACTAAAGGTAATT
>JBCBCD010000614.1:0-865 GCA_038530915.1 Bacteroidota bacterium | reverse complement strand
CCCTTCAAACCTCTTATGGTAAGATCTTCACAGATATGGATATGAAACAAGCATCTGGTGACAGAAACAGATCTTCAAAAGTTACCGGTACTATGAATGGGGGAGGCGTTGACATTACAATCAAAGCTACTTACAAGAATATTTATTTACGCAAAGGATAATCTTAGAGTTGTGTGTTGTCTGTTTCAACAGGCAACACACAACAAATTAATATGCAGCTTAAAATCATCCGCTATGAAAAAGTTATTATTATTTTGTTTGCCAATTATCTTGGCAGGAACAATAAACGCTCAAACAGTCACCAATAAAGAGTTTAATCTTTCCAATATTCAAAAGGTCAAAACTGATTTTGAATATGCTGATGTTGTATTCAAACCCTCCAAAAACAATTCTCTTTCTGTAAAAGCAACTGTAAGTATAGCAGGAGGTGAAAGTAATGATTCCTATGTTTTAGAAAACAGTACATCCAATGGTACACTCTATCTAAAATCATATGTCAAAAATGTTGATGATTTACCAAGAACTGTTAAGGTCAAAAAAGATGGTCAAACCTATATTTTCCAGAAAAGTGGAAAAGAAACGTATAAGCAAGTTAGAAAGAGGATAAAAGAGGAGTTAGGTGTGTCCAATTTAGATATGTATACAGAAGGCTATGATATAGATATTACTTTGGAAATTAGCATTCCGGCCAGAGTGGATCTTGAAGTGAATTCTAATTTTGGAGATTTAAAATTTGATAAGTGCGGCAACAAACTCAAAGTGGAATGTACTTATGGAAGTGTTGAAGCTATTGTAGTAGATGCAAGTACTGAGGCTGAAATGGATTTATTGTCTACTTACAGTTTTGTCGATGTGGCATTACCTA
>JBCBCD010000613.1:0-4857 GCA_038530915.1 Bacteroidota bacterium | reverse complement strand
TTGGGTCTTCTGGTTTCGTTGTAATGAAATACATAACTCATAAACTCCCAGTTGAATCTTTCTTTACAACCTGCTCCCATATCCATTCGAGTTTGGCCTTTATTTTTTAGCAACCGCATCATTACCCTGTATAAACACAACCACCTTGAACGATCCAAGAAAATGACAGTAGTGGCCCTTTCTAAACGAATATCCATTGTACCTCCATAATTTCCATCGATGATCCAATCTTCTTCATGGGCAAACTGCTGTACCTTTTGCTTCCAGGCCTTTTTATCAGATTCTACCCAATTGGGCAACCAATAGTGTTTATCTAAATGTATGAGTGGTAGCCCGGTCTTCTCATGTAGTTGTCGGGCGAGGGTAGATTTACCAGCTCCACCACAACCAATGATCATGATTCTTTTCATACTCGTTTGCAGTTTATATTTTACTTTTTGCTGCGCCGGAAATTTCCCTGTGGAAGTGTCCGGCACAGCAAAAAGTAAACACACATAAAAACATTTTCATTCCCTCTATTTTAATTTTTTTCAAAATTTCTTGTAACCATTTTAAATTAAGTGCGTGTTTCTAATCAAAAAAGAGAAAGTTGGAGACTTTAACTGACGAAAAACTGATGCAACGGGTAAGGATGGGAGAAGTACAATACTTGGGGTTATTATTTGAACGCTATCATAAGATTCTTTTCACCTTCTTTTACAACCGAAACAAAGATATTCAACTGAGTGAAGATCTTGTTCAGAATGTTTTCTTACAGATATTGAAAAACAAACATCAATACAAAGGGAATGGCTTATTTAAACATTGGCTTTTTGTTATAGCCAGAAACACCAAGAATAATCACTTTCGAAAGACTAAAGTTCAATTTTTTGACACACTCGAAGATTGGAAAGAAAAAATTACTGATGAAACCATCAACCCGTCCCGAAGTATGATGCATCAAGAAGATATGTCTCTATTAAAAGTTGCATTGAATCAACTTGATCCTGAGAAAAAAGAGATCCTAATGATGAGTAAGATGCAAGGAATGAAATACAAGGAAATTGGCGAAAAATTGGGCTACAGTGAAGGCGCGATAAAAGTAAAAGTCTATCGGGCTTTAAAAGAACTCAAAGAAAAGTTTAAGCAATTGGAAGCATAAATAGGGGATAAAATCCGCTTTGTTTTTAATACAAAAAAATAAAATGACACCAAATAGAGCAAAACAGCTACTTTATAGATACAACACTTCTCAACTCAAGCCAGCCGAAGAAGCTGAATTGGAAAAATGCATAGAGCTGGGATTGATACAGTTGGAAGACTTGGAAGATATAAATACCATTTCCTTACAATTGGATGAGCTTTTGCATGTTGAGATTCCAAATGCGCTGCAAGACGCATATCAGGAAATGTTAGAGATCGAGCAAACAAGGCCTAATCAAAATGTGCATGCTTACACTAAAACATTTCTACCTCAAATTCCAGCAGTGGCTTGGATTTTTGGTCTCATCATGCTGGGAATAGGTATTTCAATAGGTGGCTATTTTTTCTCCAAAAAATCAAACCCTCAACAGGAAGAAATTATAGCACTCTCTGATCAAGTCTCCGAAATGAAAGAAATGATCATGTTGAGTTTATTAGAAAAGGAATCACCGACTGACCGACTTAAAGCAGTAAATATGTCTCAAGATTTGCCTAGTGCAAGTGAAGCAGTGACAAAAGCCTTATTTACTACCCTCAACACTGACGAAAGCGTAAATGTACGTTTGGAAGCTTTAAATGCTTTGTATCAATATGCCCAAAATCCCAACGTGCGAGAAGAATTAATACGATCCATCAACTTTCAGGATACACCACTAATGCAAATTGCATTAGCAGAAGTGATGGTCGCTTTACAGGAAAAAAAATCTGTGCCGGCTCTACAGCAACTATTAGAACAAGATGAAATACCTGAAATGGTCCGCAAAAAAATTGAAGAAAAAATAGAAATACTATTATAAAATAACAATAATGACACGTATATACATTCAACTATTGGCATTCCTTTTTTTTCCAACATTGGTTAATGGTCAGGAGGTGACTGTACCTTTATCCGATCCTTCTTCACCAGCCAAACTAGTGGTTGACTTTACCGCTAGTCAAATTCAAATCACTGGTACAGATAGAAAAGACATACTCATTAAGTATAAAACCATTGAAGAACACAAAAAAGGTCTTTTAATAGTCGGCAAGCGAAATAATACAACTATTAGGACCAAACCTATATATATAAAAGATAAAGATTCTGATTCGGCATCAAGAGAAGGCCTGAAAAAGGTGAGTGGCATTGTCAAAGGATTAGAAGTAAATGAATATAAAAATGAAGTAGAATTAGACTATGACAACCTTAATAAACATCTGCACTTTGAAATTGAAGTACCTAAAAATATTGACTTAGATCTTGAAATTGGAAGTACTTACGACTTGACCATTAAAAATATCAACGGGAAAATTAGCTTGGAGACCTTTGGTGGTGATATTCTTGCCGAAGAAATCTCCGGGTCTTTAGTTGCAAACACTCAAGCCGGCAATATAACTGTCCAATTTAATGAGGTCAAAGCTGAGGAGCCCCTATCTTTTGCTACTTTCTCCGGCGACATTGACTTGACTTTTCCTGCTGACCTTAAAGCCAATTTCAAGCTACACACAGAAACAGGTGATATATTCACAGGCTTTGATATGGAATTCTCTCAACCTTTTGTCAAGGAAGAATCTCAAAATAAGGTGCAGACATTTGTAAATGAGTGGGTACATAGTGAGCTCAATGGTGGAGGATCAGAAATTACAATTAAAAATTATGCAGGAGATATACTTATTCGGAAGAAGTAAATACCTTATTAGAAGGTTAGAAGGTTAGAAGGTTAGAAGGTTAGGGGGTTAGGGGGTTAGAATGACTCACTTATGCCTGCGGCAACGTGAAAGATTGAACATCTAAACCTTGCAACACTTAAATACTCATTTCATATGAGTTGATCCAATATCAATCAAACCATCTATAAACAATTAAAATAACTTCAAGTCATGAAATTCAAATACTTGTCAATCACTAGTATTTTCTTTATTGCTATTTCTTATTGGTTCACATTCTCTGATGCATCATCAAAATCAGGCTTTACAATTACAGGTGAAATAGCAAATATGCCCGATAGTACATTACTCATGTTGAAAAACCTTTCTGAAGACGAATACATTGATAGCGTAATTGTGATGGATGGTAAGTTTGTCTTTTCAGGTCAACTAAAAAACACACCTGAAGAATTGAGAATAAGTACCCATCCAAGAGAATGGCAAACGGTGCCATTTTATTATTTGGACTTGTTTATGGGCAATGAAAATGTAAGCATTTACACCGATAAATCTGTTCTTCCACAAGTCGTGCAAACTAAAGGTTCAAAAATTAATCATGAAAGGACCCAGTACCTGAATGAGAGTAACCAGATGAGACATGAGTTAACGCTTTTGACCGAAAAATGGGCCAAAGCAAAAGAAGACACAAAAGCTTTGTTAAAAGAACAACGGAATGCTTTTATAGACTCAATGGATCAATGGAGGGTCAATTATACGCTTGATAACTTTAATACCTATTCCAGTCTACTCACATATCTGTACTACAGCAATGATTTTCAATTAGAGGAAGTCAGGCTTAGGTATAAAGCACTTGATAAAGAGTTAAAAAACAGCAAGTATGGCCAAACTATTGCCGTCCAACTCAAGTACCCCAAACCAGAAAAAGGTGATACGTATTATGATTTTGAAGCATTCAATACTGAATTACAGAAAACCAGGCTTTCAGATATTGAAAGTCCATACATCTTGCTTCATTTTGGTGCCAAAGGTTGTTACGGTTCTCATCTCGCAACAGATGATATGAAAAACATTCAAGATCAATATAAGGGCGAAATTGCTTTTGTAAGTTATTTCGTAAATCCAGAACAGGAAAGGTGGCTGGACCATATCAAAGAAAAAGAAATAGACTGGTTAACGCTTTGGCAAGAAGGAGATAAGTATGCTGAGCCATACAACAAATATCACATCAATGGGACGCCTACTTTTTACATTATTGATACCCAAACAAAGAAAGTGGTAGATACCTGGTTTGGGTTTTCAAAAGGTCAATTAGAAGAAAAATTGAATAAAATTAAGTTGTTGGACGAATAGAAAATTTATCATTAAGTATGTGTGTTGTGTGTTGTGTGTTGTGTGTTGTGTGTTGTGTGTAAGATATTTCAGGACAAGACAACAGACACAAGACACAGGCAAGCCCTACTTTTGCCATGAAGCAAAAGTAGAGCTCACAACACACAACACACAACTCACAACAATACTTACTTTACTCTAAACTTAGGCGTCTTGATCTCTTTAAAACATTCCAATTCAGGTTTTTTCTTCGGATCATTCAAAAAGGCATTGGCTACATTCATCCCACAGCTATTGTCCCAATAAGTAGTAATTCCATGTTTATAACCTTTAAAGACAAAATGGAAGCTATTTGGTAAATTTTCATGTAGCATAGCGCCCCATTTTACAGGAGTTGTTTCATCGTATTCACCATTTAAGATCAATGTCGGAATAGTACTTGAAATGGCTTGATTTGCTTTTTCATTCAGACTTTTCACACCCCAAAGTGTACAAATATCAGGATTAACGGTTACTGGATTCAAGCCTTTGATAGCCGGATACTTATTCTTTTCAGCTTCTATTTTTTGCTTTGAAACAAAAGGACTTTCTTCCGCACACCAGACCGACAAACGCATTCCACGTCCAGTGCCACTGGTATTGGACAATTCTTCCAACTCTTGTCTAATCATAGAAAAATCGCCATTCAGTACTTGACTCATC
>JBCBCD010000612.1:0-4858 GCA_038530915.1 Bacteroidota bacterium | reverse complement strand
AAATGCTTGAAGTTAAAAGTGAGATTTTGATTGAAGTTGATTCCTCCCTGGCCGTCTTCATTGAAAGCACCATCTTTATCATTGTCACGGCCTTCAATTAGGAGACGATACATTCCTTTTTCGGCTTTGTCCATATTGGCTTTTATCAAAACCCTATCATCAGCTGGATGTAGTTTGTAACTTCCTGTCTCATCCTTGATGCGCATCATCGTAATCATGCCATCTCCATTAAGATCTTCCGCGGGATCTTCGTCAAAGCGACCATCTCTATCGTCATCGGTAGATTTGGCATTGCCAGAACGCTGTTGTTTGGGAGATTGAAAATAAGCCTGAGCTGCATCCGGAGCGCCTTGTGGAATGATGTAGACTGTCACTTCATCCAATAGTTTTGAAGCTTCATCATCTTGCAACATAGCAGATGCCACCTCCAGTGCTAAACTGGAACCAAAAAGATGTGCTCCCTCTACACCTGCTACGATAGCCAGTGCCGGGTTTTGTTCTGCATTGCTCATGTCATTGCTTAGTGTAATGACGTGAATAGGCATTCCGCCTTCTGTAGTTGCTAATTCTTCTACTTTCATCTTTGAAGCATTAGCTTGCTGCAATTGTTTGATCGAATTGACCAATTGTGATGGTGATGGATAATCACTTTGTCCCATTAAAGGAATACCGACCATCAAGAGCAAAAAAGGTATTAGTCGAGTCATGTATGTTTTAGTTTTATTTTAAATAAATGTATTGATTTTATTATCAATGGTTTAAAAAGGTTTTATCCAAAAACTATATGAATAATCTTTATAAGCCAATCGATATTTTTCGAGCGGTAAGGCCCCCCAACTATTGTTGCCACCTACGCCCATTTGTTTGTGATCAATATTCAAATACACGGCATCTCTTTCTTTTAGGCTACCCGAGTGTGTTTGTCCTTTTTCTGTACCCGGGTCTAAGTCATCAGCCGTAAAATGCAAAGCACTAAAGTTGATGTGTTCATCTCCGATGAATTGAAGGCCTTTTCCTTCCGCATTGCTTATTTTAACCCAGCGAATATCCGTATGATTTCCCGTTTCCTGTGGACGAGCATAAGGAAAAAACTGCTCTGACACTGTTGACTGATAAATCCCAACTAGTGCACTGGTCTTTCGATCAGCATAAGATTCATGTGGGCCACGTCCATACCATTCCAATTGATTGAGTGCTTTAGGTAACACCATTTTCACCCCTATTTTTAAAGGCATTTGATGGTTTCCACGGTATCGTTGAAGCTCTTGCCTGACATGCATACTGCCATCAGCATGAAGCTTGTAAGTAGTTATCGTTTTAGCATCTCCTTTAAACATGGCTCTTTTAATAGATATTTCTACTGTATGATCATCCATCTTATGTGCTTCAAAATCAACCAGAACATCGTAAAATGGGTCTTTCCATTCTCTTAATTTATTCTGTAAGTTAGCTCCAAAGTCATTGTCGGTAGGTGCTCGCCAATAAGATGGCATTGGTCCCGATTGAATAAGATTAGTACCCTGATAGAGATATTCTTTGATTTCTCCAGTTTCAGCATTAAAAACCACTTTAAAATCTGTTCCACTTATTGTGACTTTATGAGTCTTCAGATCCTCTTCTGATAAAGTGATATTTGCATCAGCAGAAGGTTGGTTCATATTTGCACCTCCTGCTTGAAGAAGCATTTGATCATAAGCGATGATATGATCCTTTTTGAGGAAAGGAGCTTCCTTTTTCAATTTGTAATAAACATTCAAATGATATTCTTTTCCAGTCTTAAAGGTGTAACCATAATAGAGGTCCATTTCCTTTGTTTGTTGTGCAGCTACTTCTATGGAATTGGCAGTACCCTTTTGCACCAGCTTACCATCTTCCGTTAACTCCCAGGCTAAGTAGACGTGATCCAAGTCAATGAAATCATACCTATTGGTAATGGCTATAGTGCCTTTGGTCGCATCCACTAATTTAGTATTGATGTTTTGATAGACTTTTTTCACTTCCAGCGCATGAGGATTTAAAGTACGGTCAGCATGGATGACTCCATTTACGAGGAAGTTGTTGTCAGATGGGGTATCCTTAGGACCATAATCTCCACCATAGGTGAAAATGTCATTTCCTTCTTCATCTTTATCGGCTAATCCTTGATCCACCCAATCCCAAATGAATCCGCCTTGCATGCGCGGATGAGCATAAAAGTAATCCCAATACTCCTGAAAGTTCCCAATGCTATTCCCCATAGCATGAGCATATTCACATAGGATGACTGGGCGCTCAGGCTGTGCTTCTGACATGGCTTCTAGTCCATCTATCCAGGCATACATGGGGACGAGGAGATCAGAATTCCATTCAAACCTTGCATTTTTTCCCCAACCTAACTGTGCTCGTTCATACTGTACATATCGAGTATCATCACGTTCTCTCAACCACTCATAGCCATAGTAAAAATTAACCCCATTCCCGGCTTCATTACCCATTGACCAAATGATGATGCTTGGATGATTTTTATCTCTTTCCAACATGCGTTTAAACCGCTGCATATGTGCTTCTCGAAATGCTCTGTTGTTACCTAATGTTCTGTCAAGGCTGTAATACATGCCATGCGACTCAATATTGGCTTCGTCTACCACATACAATCCATATTCATCACATAGGCGATAAAATAGTGGATCATTGGGATAATGGCTCGTACGGACAGCATTGACATTCAATTGCTTCATCACTTCAATGTCCTTGCGCATAAGTTCTTCTGAAATCACATGTCCCGTTTGTGGGTCGTGTTCGTGTCGATTAACGCCTCTGACATAAATGGGTTGTCCATTGACCAATAATTGCCCATTCTTGATTTCCACTGCACGGAAGCCCATTTTTTCAGCTATTGCTTCTATTGTATTGGTACTTCTTTGAAGTTCTATGGTTAAAGTGTATAAGTTAGGCGTTTCAGCAGTCCATGTTTTGACTTTACCCAGCTCTTTTTGAAAGCTCAATTGCTTTGCCCAGCTTTTTCGTTGGCTGTAAATCACCTCATTGTTCTCATCCAGCAATTCTACTTTCACAAAGTAGTCTTTCGTCATTGGTCGTTCAGGACCAAGGTCAATCGTAAGGTCCAACTGGCCATTCTGATAGGTATTGTCTAGTCTGCCTTTTGCAAAAAAGTCCTGAATTTGATATTCTGGTCTGGAATACAAGTACACATCTCGCTCAATGCCACTGATGCGCCAAAAATCCTGGCATTCCAAGTAAGACCCATCGCTCCAACGATAGACTTCTAAGGCAATAAGGTTCTTCCCTTTCTTGACATAATCAGTTATGTCAAATTCTGCAGGCAACTTACTTCCCTGACTGTATCCTACTTTTTGACCATTTACCCAAATGAAAAAAGCAGATTTAACCACCCCAAGATGAATGATGGTCTTGCGTCCTTCCCAAGAAGCGGGTAGTTTAAAAGTTTTGCGATAAGAACCTACCGGATTGTAATAGGTAGGAATATTAGGTGGCTCTGCATCGGGAAATTCATAAGCATGGTTGACATAAACTGGTATTCCATATCCATGCACCTCCCAATTGGCAGGTACCTTAAAATCATCCCATTTACTATCATCATAATCTTCTTTGTAGAAGTCCATAGGCCTTTTCTTAGGGCTATTCACCCAATGAAACTTCCAATCTCCATTCAAGGATTGAAACCATTCTGACTGAGTGCGGTCAAAAGTGAGGGCGTTGGTTTTATTTGCAAAAGGAAAAGAGACCGCATGTGGTGCTAATTTATTGATTTCTACAATAGAAGGGTCGGAAATTTCTTTAGGAACGCTTTGGCTCATTACTATAGCAGGTATGCTTAATAAGATTAGGGCAATAAATTTGTTCATCTAAGATAAGTTTGGCTAGCAAGGGTGAATATAGGGAATATTTTAGGTACTCCTCTTTTTAAAGCACTATCAATGGTATAAAACTGTGGCTTCATTTGATGAGACTGATTTAAATTCTTTTATGATTGTTGGTTTAAAGGTATTTAGCTTTATATTTCCACCCCCTGGCTCCCTCAAGGGGACATATATAGCATGTAACTGACAGTACGGTGTCCTGCCTAGAAGGTCGAACTACTCCTAACCTAATCAACTCATAAACTCATCCACTAATTCTTCACTTCCTTAAACCTCACCTTCTGCTTCTTAATTTTATTTTTTGACAATTTATCTATTGCGTCTACAATACTGGGCCATGCCACACTACCAGGAGAGATGACTTCAAAATGGCCCGCATTATTGATTTCGCGCAATTCTATTCGATCGCCGCTGGCGCTGGCTTTGATCTGATAGGGTTTGATATGGCTAATGGGAACGATGTTGTCTTGTTTGCCATTGACCAGGATTTGCTTTACGCCAAGTGGAAGTAATTCAAAAGGAGAAGCTTGGCTGTATCTTTCAGCTTGATCTTCGGGCAAACCACCCACTAAATTATCAACGCTACTGCCACAACTACCTGCTATACGAACCAGATAAGTCTTGAGGTCAGTAATACCTGCTAAGCTCACCACACCGGAAATTTCTAACGGATTTTTACTGTAAATATCACTATCTGACTCAATCTTAGGTCTGGCTGCTGACCAAAGTGCCAGATGACCACCTGCAGAATGGCCGGTTACCACTATTCTTCTGAGGTCTAACTTGTATTTGATTGATAACTCTCTTAGGTAATTAATACCATTGTTAATATCCTGGAAAGTGCCTGGCCACCCCCCCCCCCACATTTCCGACTCTTCTGTACTCCAGGGTCCAGGGTGCAAAACCTGGTCAAAGGCAAACAAGACAACAACGGTCCCATTAGCCATATAAAACCCAAACAGATCAAAGCCAGCGCC
>JBCBCD010000611.1:0-4859 GCA_038530915.1 Bacteroidota bacterium | reverse complement strand
ATTATGTTTTTGATCCTTTATGTGCACGCACGAGTTTAGAGTGTAGGGTGTAGTGTGTAGAGGGCCTCTACACACTACACCCTACACTCTACACAAAACAACAATTATTTATTCTCCGGTGGCAACTCAATGGTTCTTGAATTATTCTTATTGTTTTTTGCCAAATCTGTCAAATCAACCCCCGTAGCGTTTTTCAGTTGCTCAATTAGAGTAACCGCACTATTGGTTAAGTTTTGAACGTAATTGGGTACTCCTTCACCACCTTCTCCACCATCTAAAATAGTTAATTTTTCAATGTGTAGATTATCCGCTATTACACGAGTAGCCTTGTCAAATAAGTCTGGCAACATACGGATCATAAATAGATCGTGTGCATTGCCATCTTGCCATTGCTCCAACATCAATTCGACCGCCTTCGCTGTTGCCTTTCCGTCTTCTAATATTCTTGCTGAAACCCCCTGAGCTTCCAGTTCCATGGCTTGTTTTTTAGCTTTAGCCGGAATGATGGTCTCCGCTTCTTGCTTTTGAGCACTCAACTGTACCCGTAAGTTTTCAAGCGTAATTTTCTCTTGGGTTCTGGCAATATCTCCGGCCACAATGGCTTGTTGGTTGGCTTTATTTTCCTCAGCTTGCAGATTATAGCGCGTGATGGTAAGGTCATTTTCTTTCTTTACGATATCCAATTCTGAAGTGATTTCAGCTTCACGCCCTAATTTCTTTTGCTCTGCTGTTACCTGACGAGCTTCTGCATCGGCACGAGCCTCGGCGATACGAGCATCTCTAATTACCTCAGCATTACGCTTACGTCCTATTGCTTCTAAGTGACCATGATCGTCAAAGATACTCAGGATCTGAAAAGAATCCAGTACTAAACCAAGGTTTTTCAATTCTGTACGAGCTTCTGTCATAGTCGAACGCATTACTTCAATACGTTTGGTGTTGGCAGCTTCAGGACTGTAAGCAGCCATAATACCACGCAAATTACCTTCGATGACTTGCTGAGCAGTTTTGTCAATACTATCTTCTGTTTTACCCAAAAAACGTTCAATGGCATTTTCCATCCCCTCTTCTACTCTACCTGCCAATTTGATATTGGCTCTACCTTCAATTTCTACCGGAATCATACCTTGACAAAGTACTTTAGATAGATTTACCTTGATTGCTCGTGTATTGAGTGAGAGTCTACTTACTGATTCAATAAAAGGCCATTTAAATCCTCTACCACCTCTCAATATTCTATATCCAACTTTCTGTCCATCTTTGGTCGTACGTTGACGACCTGAGATGATGACTATTTCGTTGGGTTTACAAATGACAACATTTGTTCTAATGAAAGCGATGAGGAGCAAAATAGCGATGGCTCCAAAAAATATCGCTATACCAATTATTTGTGCGCTATCCATTTTTTAAATATTTATGAGTTATAAGTTGTTTTATACGTTATAATAGAGAATGAATTCACTTGGGTGTGGACGCAAATTGATGTATTCCAATTCTTCTTTGCGCTTTATGGATACCCATTTTTCTAATAAGTCAGTTGTAAAGATATTGTCTTTAACGAGGAAATCGTGATCCTTTTCCAAAGCAATAAGGGCTTGATCCAAAGAAGATGGCGTACTTTTTAATTCTTTACCCTTACCGGAAGCTACATATTCGTAAATGTCTTCATCTACAGGAGCCGGTGGCTCCATTTTATTGCGTACCCCATCAATTCCGGCCAACAAAATAGAAGCAAACGTCAAGTAAGGATTGCTGGAAGGATCTGGTGTTCTGTATTCTATCCTTTTTGCTTTTGGACTTGTCGCGGCAGCTGGAATTCGTATACATGCCGACCTATTGCTTTGTGAGTACACCAAGTTCATCGGTGCTTCATAACCCGGCACCAATCTTCTGTAAGAATTAGTGGTTGGATTACAAATGGCACAAAGGGCAGGCGCATGAGCCAGGATTCCTGCAATGAAATGCTCAGCTAGCTTACTTAGATCTGCATAGCGATTGGTTTCATAAAACAGGTTTTTTCCCCCCTTCATCAAACTCATGTTGACGTGCATACCAGAACCATTTTCCTGATGCAACGGCTTAGGCATGAAGGTAACTGTCTTATTGTATCGGTCCACTACATTTCTTACGACATATTTGTACTTAATGGCGCGATCGGCTTGTTCGGTTAAAGGACCAAACTTGAATCCGATTTCGGATTGACCTGCTGCTGCTACCTCGTGGTGATGCAATTCAGGCGTCAAGCCTACCAGTTTCAAAACCTGTGCAATTTTGGAACGCAAGTTGTTGTATTGATCCACAGGAGGTGCTGCCATATAGGCTTTTTTTCTGGCCGCAATATTTCCCAGATTTCTTCCCTCTTTACCGGTTGTCCAGAAGGCGGCAGAACTGTTCAGGTAATAATACCCAAACTGAGTAGCCTGATCGAATTTAACTTCATCAAAAATGAAAAACTCTATTTCAGGACCAAAAAAAGCAGTTTCTGCAATACCTTCTGCCTTGATTAATTGCTCAGCTTTTTTAGCAATTCCTCTTGGATCAGAATGATAAAGTGAACTGTCTTTTGGACTTAAAATGTCACAGAAAAACGAAAGTGTAGGATCTTCAAAGAAAGGATCTAAAAACACTGATGAAGGATCAGGCCTTAAGATCAGATCACTGTCATGAATAGATTGAAATCCTCTTACTGAGGATCCATCGAAAGAAAATCCTTTTAGTAAATCTCCTTCATCTACATTTTCAGCAGATATAACCAAATGCTGCAACATACCGAACAGATCCACAAATTTGAGATCTAAAAATTGTATGTTTTCATCTTTGATGCGTTGAAGGATGCTTCTTATGTTTGGTGATTTTATTTTTCCCATGATAATTACTCGCTTTAAATAGCTCTGTTGCCTCTTTCTCCTGTCCAGATTTTGACAGCATCAAAGACTTCAGTAATAAATATTCTACCTGCCCCTCCACTATTCATTGCACCATTAGATATAGCACTTATAGCCGTTTCAACATTAGAATCTTTTACGATCAATTCCATACGGAAGCGTTTAAACAAAGTTACTTTTTGTTCTACACCGCGAAACGTACGTTGCTCAGATCGTGGAGCAGTACCCAAAACGGGCATAACCGTAAAATGGAAGATTTCAGCGGCTGCTAAAGATTCTTTAATAGCAGGTAGTTGTTCCTGCCTGATATATACTATGATCAATTTCATTATTAATGTAGATATTAAGGTTATTCAGTAGTGAAAATTTGGAAACCACTGTATGATTCCATGCCATGCTCTTCTATGTCCAAGCCTTTCAGTTCTGTTTCATGAGAAACTCTGAGTCCTACAATCGAGTCAATCGCTTTAAATACGATGTACATGCTCACTGCTGTAAATCCAAGACAAGCAACAACACCTAATGCCTGAATACCTAGTGCTCCAAAACCACCACCATAGAAAAGTCCTTCCAAAGGTGCACCCAAAGCGGTAGAGCCAAATATTCCTACTGCCAGTGTACCAAAAATTCCACAGATGCCATGTACCGGAAAGGCTCCTACCACATCATCTACTTTCAAACGATTCATCCAATCTACTCCAAAAACAACCAATGCTCCCGAAATCAAACCAATAAAAATAGCAGAACCACTATTGACAACTGCACAAGGGGCAGTAATACCTACTAATCCTCCCAATACGCCATTGAGTGCCAAAGACAAATCCGGTTTACCAAATCTCAACCATGACACACACATAGCTGAAAGAGCTGCTACAGCAGGTGCTAAAGTGGTATTTAAGGCAATTCTGGCAACCACTTCAGGGTCTCCAAAACCCAGTGTAGATCCAGCGTTGAAACCAAACCACCCAAACCATAAAATGAACACACCTATTGCGACCAAAGGCATATTGTGACCTGGAATAGCTCTTGCCTGACCATCCTTGGTATATCGACCAAAACGAGGCTTAAGTAACCATGCACCCACTAGTGCACTTACACCACCTACGGCATGTACTACTGTCGAACCTGCAAAATCATGGAAGTTTAAATCAGCTAACCAGCCTCCTCCCCATACCCAGTGCCCAACAACAGGATAGATAAAAGCAGTAATAATAAAAGAATAGAATAGATAGGCCGTAAATTTCATTCTTTCGGCTACTGCCCCTGCTACAATGGTAGCCGCTGCTCCGGCAAATACAGCCTGAAACAACCAAAATGCTTCCACAGGTACCCCTTCCACTGGAGATTCTACTCCAAACATAAACCAACCGGCTGTTCCTACAATTGGATCATCAGTACCATACATGATGGCATAGCCAAAAATAAAATAACCTAATGCGGCAAAACTAAAGTCAATTACATTCTTCATCAGTACGTTGGCGGCATTCTTGGTCCTAACCAGACCAGCTTCAACCATCCCAAATCCCGCTTGCATAAAAAACACGAGAAACGCACAAATGAGTATCCAAAAAGTGTCTAATGCATTCATGTTTAGTTGTTAGTTAATAGTTGTAAAGTGTTGATGCTGTGTCACCCAAAAGGCTGACCAGCTTTAATATGTAGTTAGCGTCTGCTAAAATAAGTGATTAAGTAAAAGTAATAATCTAAAGAATTTTAGTTCTAGGATATGACGTAAGAATAGTAAACTTTATAACATTTCTTTTTTATCCCAAAATATAATTTCTAAAATAACTACAAATCACCACTTAGTAAATTTGTTTCACATTAGTAAAAAATAATCACTTCCTAAATCATCCCAAAAATAGAAATATCCACATAACCTCATAAACTTATAAACCCATAAACTAAAACATGAGTCTTCCCGAATTTTGTCTAAAGTCTAATCGCTACTCCTTCGGAGGCTGTCGAATCGTC
>JBCBCD010000610.1:0-4861 GCA_038530915.1 Bacteroidota bacterium | reverse complement strand
TTTTTCAAGTTTTAGTTTTACACCAAACCCTTCTATCATACCTTCATCTACCATTTTTTGAATCCGTTGACTGACTGCTGTAGATGTGAGTCCGACTTTTTTTGCAATAGCTGCATAGGGTACTCTCCCATCCTCTTTCAAAAGGTGCAAAATTTCTGTATCTACATTATCAATCTTATACATATCAATAAATTCCTCTAAAAAACTTTAAAATCGAAACAAATAAACCCTTTTTAGTTTAAAATATCAATTCACAGAATTGATCCTCTCATTATTTTTGTAAAAAATAGAAATTAAGTGAACATATGAACAAGAAAAGAAATATCGGAATACTGATTTTTGATAATGCTGAGGTACTAGATTTTGCCGGACCCTTTGAAATATTTGCAGTTACATCAGAATTAAATGACCATAAATTATTCAACGTTTTTACTGTCGGTGAAAGTATTAAGCCCATTTCAGCAGTAAATGGATTGTCTGTAAATCCCAAATATGACTTTAATACTTGTCCACACATAGATGTATTAATAATTTCAGGTGGATCAGGTACTCGACAACAAATGGGCAACAAAAATATGTTGGATTGGATCAATAAAATCCATCAAGAGACAGAATACACTTTGAGTATTTGTTCTGGCTCAAGGTTGTTAGGAGCATTGAGTTTATTAGATGATCAACCTTATTGTACGCATCATGAAGTATATAACCATATGGATGAAATTGTACCTACTGGACTACCACAAAAGGATAAAAGATATGTTCAAGCTGGAAAAATATTTACCTCAGGAGGTATTTCTGCGGGAATTGACTTATCCATTCATGTGGTTGAAAAGCTTCATGGAGAGAAAACAGCCAAAAGAACTACTGACTATATGGAGTACAATAGAGTGCATTTCTGATATCACTTATGTGTATTAGCACTGCTGGTAGTCCTTAAGCTGGATCCCATCAATTGAAATGATGCGATCCATTCTCAAGGGTTCATTGAGACTTTTTAGGATGACATATTCCGCAGTCCCTGTATTTTGAGTATCGAGGATCTTACTATTTACTGTTTTCTGTTTACCCTCTTCTTCGTACACGATGTCAACTGCTTTTCTTAAGACGGCATAGTGTTCTATGTAATCGTAGAAGACACAACTGATTGGTTGGTAGGTTTTCATTGCAGTTTAGAAGGTTAGAGGCTTAGAAGGTTAGATATTTATCATCCTTCTCAACCAAAAGTTCAAAAATATCACAATGAGAACACTGAATCTATTTCTTTAGTTTTCCATCAGCTTTTTGATGGCATCATACGGTTGTATCAAACGGCCTGTTTTTGGAGTATCTTTTATGTTTTTACCCGTTTCATTTAAGATTTTGTAAGCTTCCTGTGTATTTATTTCCGGCTTTATCGCCTTCATCATACCTATAATGCCTGAAACATAAGGACAAGACATAGAAGTACCATTGTGTGCCAAATAAGTGTTATTGGGTTTGGTAGAGTAGATTTCTACGCCTGGTGCAGTTATTCCCATTTTTACATCGCTGATGTGGTTGGAGAAAAAGGCACGTTTCAATTCTGAATCGATAGCACTCACAACTATCACTCCATCGGAATTAGCTGGAGTAAATTTATTGGCATTATCGTTTGAATTTCCAGCTGAGGTAACGACGATAGATCCTTTATCATTTGCATATTGGACCGCTTTATTGTAAGCTCTTTGCTTAGACTGATGTGCTCTTCCACCTAAAGACATTGAAAGTACATCTGCCCCCTTATCTACCGCCTCAATCATACCGGATACAATAGTTTTTTGAGTACCGAAGCCACCAGCATTCATCACTCGAACACTGGTGATCTGGACAAAATCATTATTGGGTGCATATGAAGCGATACCAACGCCATTATTAGTTACAGCACCAGCTATACCAGCACAATGAGTTCCATGACCAAATACATCCTGGTCGTACTTTGAATTGATAGAAGTGTAATTGTCCTTTAAATCTTCATGATCTGAGTCTACACCAGTATCAATAATGGCAATCATACTTTCTTTTTTTGGACTAATGTTATTGGCACGTAGGTAATTGTACAGCTTATCCATTTGCATGGCTTCAAACCCCCAAAGGTTTTCAATTCCCGGATCGTTTACACCGTATTTCTGTTCTATCTTTCTGGGCAACTTAGTAGTTTCAACAGGACTGATTTGTATGACTTCATTGGGTTCTATCCATTCTAAAGCAGGATGTTTTTCAAATGCCTTCATTATCTGACTCAACTTACGAACATTATTGGCAGGTACATCTACTACATAATAGTTATCCAAAATAGTAGAAGCTTTATCTGCCGGGTTAAAAGCCAAATCGGCCTCCAAGCTATATTTTTCCAATAAGTCTGAAACATCGCTGATACTTCTTCCTTCTTTGATTTCTATCAAAAGCTCCCCTTGTTCATCCAACTCAATGCTTGCAGGTGGTGTGTAATCAGGGTATGTATTGATTAAATTATCTTTCATATACCATAGAAAAGCAATGATCCATAAGCCTAATACAATAGCCATTGATTTTCTCAATCTAAATACAAGCGCCAAAACTACCCCACTCCCGGCTAGGACCATTAAATCACGGAAAGTAGATTGCATTTTATAATCGATGGGAGCGTAATTGATGATTACTCCCAGAGCATACAAAGCTGTGGTGATCCAAAAAGCACGTTGTAGTTGTAAGGCAGGTCTTTTCTTTTCTTTGAGAAAAAACCAAATGCCCAGGCTTAACGTCATCCCTACATAGCCAATAATATATATCCAAGTAGCCATATTAAGAGTTTATAAGTTTATTAGTTTATATGGTTATGTGTTTAATACACTTAACCAAAAGATAAGCAGAAAGAAGTTCCTTCTCAAGCAAAAAAAGCTTAAAAAGTGATTTTTTCGTTCAGTTGGCGACAAATAGCGACCAAGGTAGGCATTCAACTTATGAATGATTCAAGTGTTATTAACATGGTAATTAACATTACTCGAATAATGCAAGGAAAAGTAGTAAAGAATAAGCAAGGGAAATTGCATTAATAATTATTTTTGCGGCTAACACACATAAAACAAAATATAAAAAGCAATGGCACAAGCACCAGAGCATATCAAAAATCTAATTATTGGTTCCGGTCCTGCCGGATATACAGCAGCAGTCTATGCTGCCAGAGCGAATATGAATCCAGTTCTTTACACCGGTAAAGAGCCTGGTGGTCAATTGATGACCACTACAGATGTCGAAAATTATCCTGGCTATCCTGAAGGCATCATGGGACCACAAATGATGGATGACTTCCGCAAGCAAGCTGAAAGGTTTGGTACAGATATTAGATATGAACTGATTACTAAAGTTGATTTCTCACAACGCCCACATAAAGTTTGGACAGAATCCGGTCATGAAATTTTAGCGGATAGTGTGATCATCTCTACCGGAGCAAGTGCTAAATGGCTAGGTTTGGAATCAGAAAACAAATTGAAAAACAAAGGTGTATCTGCTTGTGCAGTTTGTGATGGCTTTTTCTTTAAAGGTTTGGAAATAGCAATCGTTGGTGGTGGAGACACTGCTACAGAAGAAGCATTGTACCTTTCCAAGCTAAGTCCAAAAGTACATTTGCTGGTTCGTAGAGATGAATTGAGGGCTTCAAAAATTATGCAGGATCGAGTTTTTAAAACCGAGAATATTGTCATACATTGGAACACCGAAGCGCTCGAAATCCTTGGTGATGAGGAAGTAACAGGCGTACGTGTTATCAACAACAAAACCAACGAAGAATCAACAATAGACGTAAAAGCCTTTTTTGTAGCCATAGGGCACAAGCCTAATACAGATGTCTTCAAAGGTTGGTTGGACATGGATGAAACGGGTTACATCATTACAAAACCTAATTCAACCAAAACAAACGTGCCTGGTGTTTTTGCAAGTGGTGATGCACAAGACAATGTATACAGACAAGCAGTCACTGCAGCAGGTACAGGCTGTATGGCCGCATTGGATGCAGAGCGTTATTTGGCAGAAACTGGAGTGATTTAATTAAGTTCCAAATAACGACATCATATGGCAACTTCAACTAAGTTCCGTCCCGGCGTACTTCATGGAGATGAGGTGACGGAATTATTAAACTATGCAAACGAAAATGATTTCGCCCTACCAGCCGTAAACGTAGTAGGGACAAATACTGTAAATGCTGTATTGGAAACAGCACGTGAGGCGAACTCACCAGTAATCGTTCAATTTTCAAATGGTGGTTCTCAGTTTTTTACTGGTAAAGGTCTTTCTAATGAAGATCAAAAAGCTGCTATTATCGGTGCTATTTCCGGTGCAATGCATGTACACCAGGTAGCTGAAGCTTATGGTGTTACTGTGCTTTTACATACCGATCACTGTGCTAAAAAGATTCTTCCTTGGGTGGAAGGCTTGGTAAGCTACAGTGAAAAAATGTTCGAAACTCAAGGTCGTCCTTTGTATAGTTCTCACATGTTGGATCTTTCTGAAGAACCTATAGAAGAGAACATGGAAATCAGTGTTGCTTATCTTGAGCGCATGCACAAAATAGGTATGACCCTTGAAATTGAATTGGGTGTAACCGGTGGTGAAGAAGATGGTGTTGACAATACAGAGGTTGACAATTCTTTGTTGTATACTCAACCTGAAGAAGTCGCTTTTTCATATGAAAAGTTGAATGCAGTAAGTGACAAATTTACGGTGGCAGCAGCATTTGGTAACGTACATGGCGTTTATAAGCCTGGTAATGTGAAGCTTTCACCCATTATTTTGAAAAACTCACAAGAATACATTCACCAAAAGTTTGGCACTGCTAAAACACAGCCTATCAACTTCGTATTCCACGGCG
>JBCBCD010000609.1:0-4862 GCA_038530915.1 Bacteroidota bacterium | reverse complement strand
AAGTTAGAAAAAACAATAAGTATGAATATTTGTGGGTATGTTCTAAAAAAGAATAGTACAGATCAACAGTTAGGTATTAAAGGAGTAGCCGTTTCTAATGGAAGAGAGGTAGTATTGACAAATGATGATGGTTATTTTGAGTTGCGAGAAAGGGATCCATGCTTTATCATGGTGACCAAACCAAGTGGATATCAATTTCAATTGAATGAAAAGAAGCGCTATGATTTTTTCTATTTACACAATAGTCAGGGGACACCAAAACAAGAAAATCTTCTATTTAAAAAGATAAGCCCAACTCAGCCTATTACCGAACCATTGCGGTTTTACCTGGAAACGAGTCAAGGAGAAGACCAATTCGAAATGATTATGATGGGTGATATACAACCCAAATCAGAAACTGATATTGGTTATTTCAGAGATATGGTTGCAAAAGAATTGGCGCTTCAAAACGTAAGCTTTTATGTAGTCTTGGGCGATTTAGTTTGGGATCGATTAGAACTATATCCACTTCTTGAAGATACCTTGACTGCCATTAATATTCCTTATTATACAGCTTGTGGTAATCACGATATTAACCTGAGAGCTTCATCAAAGAAATACGCAACGGAGACTTACAAAGCTTGTTACGGACCTACCTATTATTCTTTTAATGTGGGGAAAACACATTTTGTAGTTCTGGAAGATGTTGGATATTCTGGTTGGGATGATATTTTAGAGGAGAAAGGAGAAGTATATGGTTGGTTGGATGAGGTACAATTGATTTGGTTAGAAAACGACTTACAATATGTACCCGAAGATTTTTTAGTGGTACTTCTTTCACATATTCCTATTTATACAGCCACTGCTTCTAATAATGATTACAGAAATATTTTGAATCGTTCTGATTTATTTAAAATAGTAGCAAATAGAAAAAAATTGTTAGCGGTTAGTGCTCACACGCATTGCATAGAACATGTTGATCTTCAAGAAGCAGGTTGGAATGGCGAGTTTCCTTTCAAAGCATTGATTGCAGGTGCTGCATGTGGTGCTTGGTGGAAAGGACCTCTTGACCCTAATGGATTACCGGTAAAAATGGCAATGGATGGAGCACCTAATGGCTTTTTCAAATTTATATTTACTGGTAATGAATATAAATATGATTTTGTTCCCATAGGCTTTAATCAGGAACATCAGATGAATATCTATTTTCCATCTGGAGAACTAAATCAAAATGCTTTTGAAAAGGAAACCATTGTGGTTAATATCTTTAATGCATCACCGGAGGCTAAAGTAGAATATTCTATAAATAACGGAGAATGGATGGATTTGGAAAGAAGCGTTCAACCAGATCCATATGTAAATCGTTTTGTAGAAGATCATAAAGAAAGCTATCCAGAGTGGATGAGAGCCAGAGTAACAGCTCACCTCTGGAAGGCAAAGTCTAAAGTTCAATTAAAAGAAGGCATCCACAATGTAATAGTAAGAGCAGTAGAACCTGATGGGCGATCTTTTATTGGTAAAAAGGTATTTAGAATATTGGATGAAGAAATTGTAAAACTAAATAAGCCGGGTTCAAATACCCAAAGAGAACTAATAAGTTCTTCTTAAAAGAAAGAGGTCAAACTAAACATCTAATTTTCTGTCCAGCTAGCATCTTACTCATTTTATTAGGTTGCTAAACATCAAATAGTATGCAAAAATTACAAAATGTAAAATTTGACATCTTGTTTATGACCTCATGCTTGCATTATTGGCCTTAGTCTTCTTATTTTTGAAACATTGTTTCATTTACAAAAAAAAATCTTTTGAGTACTACAATAGAAAAGCTGCTAAAAGATCATAAGTTGCGTAAGACGGAAATTCGCATAAAAGTGTTGGAGCTGTTTATGTCGGAAGATAGGGCTTTATCTCAAAACGATATAGAAGCAAAGTTATTAGAGGCTGATCGCATAACCCTCTATAGAACACTAAAGTCTTTTGAAAAGAATGGGTTGATCCATAAAGCTATAGATGGGAGCGAAAGAATGAAGTTTGCTTTATGTTCATTTGACAGTAATAAAAAAAACGGACATAAGGATAAACATGCTCATTTTCATTGTAACAGCTGTGGACAAACTTTTTGTCTTGAAAGTGTATCAACACCAGATGTTGTTGTTCCTAAAGGCTATATAGTAGATACCTCTCATTTGGTTTTAAATGGTAGATGTGAAAAGTGTAGTTAACTACTTGTTTAATCCCATAATTTTTTTAGGTTATGAAACGCTCCTACTTGTATTTTGTATGTTTTTTATTTGTACTCGCCTCTTGTAACTCCAACAACACTGCAGATGAAAAACTTTTAGATGAAGCCAAAAACTTATATTTAGATGCTTTATCCATTGAGAAAGATGCTCAAGTCGTTTTAGATCAATTGGATCAAATGAGTATTCAGCTCAATATACAAGGAAGAGAATTGACAGCTGAAGAAATTAATTTTATTGACTTGGTTTCAGATCTTCATCAGCGTTATGATTATTGGGAAGAAAATCACATTGAAGTACCTGGTATAGAACATTCTCATGAACATGGCCACGATCATCACCAAGGCCATGATCACAGCTCTTCTGTAGAATTGCTTCCTGTGGATATGTTGACTGTTCAACAAGAATTCAGAGACAGCATCATCGCAATAAAAGCTGATGCAGAATTGGCACTAAAGTCTAATCAATAATTTTTTTTTAAGAAACAAATTTTCAGTAAATATGGTTATATTTGCAACATTGTTGCAAAAACGTATAACATGAAAGATAGATTTTTTAGTTTAAATAAAGACTTCGTTGGCTTTATAGCCTCTATGGCATGTGCTATTCATTGTTCACTTTTACCTCTAGCTCTTACTTTTGGTGCTTTAAGCGGCTTAGCGTGGATGGAAAGACCATGGGTAGAAGCAGTATTTATCATATTGAGTATTATCATTGCTACCTGGTCTTTAGCAGATGGATACTTCAATAAGCATAAAAATTTCAAAGCTATTGCGATTGTTATTGTGGGTTTTAGCTTAATTATTATGAGTAGGTTTGTTGAAGGCAACTGGGAAGCCATTTTAACAACTCTAGGTGGTATAGGCATTGCAGTAGCTCACTATGTGAATTGGACCTTATTGAAAACTTTTAAAACAAATAAGCTCGCATTGCAGTAGCTGAAAAAATGACTTTGCAAGCAGTTAAGTCAATAGCTAAAAAGTGATTTATATCATCAGAAAGCCTGCCAATTGGAAGTAATTTTGTTGGGACTAATTCTAAAAAGATGAAAGCATCCAAGTTACTTCTGTCATTAGGCGGGCTTATATTTCTCTTTATATATACACTACAAGCTATTGAAAGTGATATCACGGCTTTGATTAGTGAATACAGCTGGCAAATTCTATGTATAGTATTGGAAATAGGTGTCATTGTCTATCTAATAAGATCTTATTGGGTGGGCAAAAAATTCTTTCGAGTTTTCACACAATCCAAAACACTTGTTACAGAAACAGAAAAGAAACCTTCCTATTCTTTTTTCACAACAACGGCTTCACCTGTTTATTCTGGATTAGCAAGGTTCTTATTTGGAAATAATAAGTACAGTCAGCTGGAAGTGAGTATTATTTACATTTTTTTAATAATTGTAGCTTTTACCATTAAAGTGTTAATCCAGTTTATGGGGTCTTAAGAAAATGTTATTCTTGAGTGTCAAGCTACATATTAATAATACTTTAACTACATTTCTTTTTCATTATAACGTTATAGACAGGAATTTGCTAAAATGGCTTTTACAAACTTTAAGTCCTTTTGATTTAGACAGTAAATCCTCATAATGAATAAGAATATCAAGAAGATTGGTTGGAGAAGTGCTGCAGCATTGGTCGTTGCCAATATGATTGGCACAGGGGTGTTTACTACTTTGGGTTTTCAACTCAATGATATAACAAGTACCTGGAGTATTATTGGTGTTTGGTTGTTTGGTGGTGTGATATCCTTGTTAGGTGCATTTAGCTATGCAGAATTAGGTACTCATCTTCGAAAATCAGGAGGGGAATATCATTTTATATCTCAGACCATTCATCCATTTTGGGGATACCTTTCCGGCTGGGTTTCACTCACGGTAGGTTTTTCTGCTCCGATAGCGCTGGCTGCCATGGGTATGTCTGCTTACCTCCATAAGTTCTTATTTTTGCCTGAAAATTTTCTAGCTATACTAACAGTAGTATTTATTTCTGTTATTCACTCTTTTAGTGTAAAACAAAGCAGTAGGTTTCAAGTAGGATTCACACTATTAAAAGTGGTATTAATCGCTGCCATGATCGTGGGGGGATTGATGATTCCTAATGAACAAACAGGCTTGGAATGGAGTGCCAATTGGGTAAGTGAGTTAAAAACACCAGGCTTCGCAGTTTGCCTAATATTTGTTACTTACGCTTTCTCAGGTTGGAATGCAGCCGCCTACATTGTTGATGAAATCGACCAACCTAAGAAAAATTTGCCCATTGCGCTCATTGGAGGAACGATCCTGGTGAGTATTCTATATGTATTTCTACAAATGGCTTTTTTAAAGCAAGTTCCAATAGAACACCTAAGGGGAAGAATTGAAGTTGGGCAAGTTGTTGCTGAACATATGTTTGGAGGAATAGGAGGACAATGGATTAGCGTCATTATAGCTCTTCTTTTGATATCCAGTATCAGTGCGATGGTTTGGGTAGGGTCAAGGGTAATAAGAGCTATGGCTGAAGATTATCCACTTTGGAATTTCTTAGGTCATGATAATGCACAAGGGATACCGGTTAAAGCCATTTGGTTACAATCTGCACTGAGTATATTATTGATTCTTACGGGTTCTTTTGAAAAAATTCTATTGTATAGCGGTTT
>JBCBCD010000608.1:0-4870 GCA_038530915.1 Bacteroidota bacterium | reverse complement strand
AATTCTGGTTGGACTTGCCGGTCAAATTTGCTACTGTGGTAACAGCTGTTTCTGAAACGACTAAGCAGGATATTTTAAAATATACACAATGTACACCTAATAAAATCAAAGTTATCCCTACTATCATAAGCAATCATTACAAACCAGCTGTTGATCGTCCTAAAAATGAAAAACCAGTCCTCTTACACATTGGCTTGGCGCACAATAAAAACTTTGAGCGACATGTAGAAGCCATAACTGGAATGGATGTGAGCATGCATATTATTGGTCAGCTGGAAAGTCACCATATTGATTTGCTTAAAAAACACAAGATCGACTACTATTCAGAATACAACATTTCAGATGACGCCATGCAAGCTGCTTATGAAGGCTGTGATCTGTTATTGTTTGCTTCTACTTTAGAAGGTTTTGGAATGCCGATTATTGAAGCTCAGACGGTGGGCAGACCGATAGTGACTAGCCATTTATCTTCCATGCCTGAGGTCGGTGGTGAAGGAGCTTATTATGTGGATCCTTATGAGGTGAAGTCGATTCGGGAGGGAGTGAAGGAAGTTCTAGAGAATAAAGACCTATGTAATCGATTAGTTGACAAAGGCTTTGAGAATGTCAAAAGATTTCAAGCAGATACCATTGCTCAACAATATGAAGAACTATATTTAAAGGTTTTAGATCACCATGGAGTCGCATAGAGTTTCATGGAGTAAAATTGATATTACATGTACATTTTAGGAATTAATGCTTATCATGGCGACTCTTCTGCCTGTATTTACAAGGATGCTGAGTTGATAGTAGCTAGTGAAGAAGAACGTTTTCGCAGGATCAAACACTGGGCCGGACTTCCTACTGAGGCCATTCGTTTTTGTTTGGAGGAAGCAGGTATAGGTTTGCACCAAGTAAATACCATTACTGTCTCTAGGAATCCACTGGCTAAAATTGAGAAGAAGTTGATCCATATGATCAAGAATACGGTTTCTCTTAAAGCGGTTTTGAATCGCGGCGCCAATTCTGTCAAAATCAACAGCATCAAAAAAGACCTGGCTGAAGCCTTGGGCTTAGAATCCAGATCCATCAAAGCAAAAGTCGAATTTGTAGAGCACCATCGCTCTCATATGGCTTCTGCTTTTCATATTTCTCCCTATAAAGAAGCAGCTATTCTTTCTATTGATGGTATGGGTGATTTTACTTCTACAATGAGAGGTAGTGGTAAAAACACTCAGCTCAATATTTTGGATAGTGTTTCTTATCCGCATTCCTTGGGGATACTTTATACCTCTTTCACACAATACCTTGGTTTTCCTCACTATGGTGATGAATACAAAGTAATGGGCTTATCTCCCTACGGCACTCCGGCATATATTGATAAAATCAAGAATGTAATCATTCACTTTAAAAAAAATGGCCTTTTTGAATTGAATCCCGACTATTTTAGACATTTCAAAGAAGGAGTGAGCATGAGTTGGGAAGGTGGATCACCTGCTGTAGAACCCATCTTTAGTGATAATTTCATTCAGGCATTTGGACCAGCCAGACAAAAAGGAGAACCACTCACCAAACACCATAAGGATCTGGCAGCATCAGTACAAAAAGTAACAGAAGAGTTGATTTTTCATATGGCTGAGGATTTGTACAAAAAAACCAGACTTCCTAATCTATGCATCACAGGTGGGGTTGCCCAAAACTCTGTAGCCAATGGGAAACTCATTCAAAATACCAGTTTTGAAAATCTTTTTGTACCACCAGCTGGTCATGATGCTGGTACAGCTACCGGCTCAGTACTTTATCATTATCATCATGTCTTGAAAAAACCAAGACCTGCCTTTAAAGTACAACCTTATACCGGAATCAAATTCAACAACATCCAAATCAAAGAATACCTGGAGAGTCGTTCGATCGAATATCAATACCTTGAAGACGAAGAGTTGATGGATTTGGTGGTGGATAAGCTTTTGGATGGAGGAGTTATAGGCTGGTTCCAGGGTAGAGCTGAGTTCGGTCCAAGAGCATTAGGCAATCGTTCTATATTAGTAGATCCAAGGCGAAAAGATGCCAAAGCTTTGCTCAATGAAAAGATTAAAAAACGTGAAAGCTTCCGTCCTTTTGCCCCATCCATCCTGAAAGAATATGTAGGTGATTTCTTTATACAGGTGGACGATGTCCCATTTATGGAAAAGGTATTTGACATCAAAAGGAGCAAACAAAGCCACATACCTGCTGTCACGCATGTAAATGGAACCGGTCGTCTACAAACGGTCGACCAAGCTGTGAATCCAAGATACCATCGCTTAATTGAGAAGTTCTATGAAAGCACAGATATACCAATTTTGCTCAACACATCGTTTAACGAAAACGAACCGATTGTAAATACACCTGAGCATGCCTTGGAATGTTTTCTAAGAACCAAAATGGATATGCTTGTGCTTGAAAACGTCATTGTTACACGTTAATGAAAGTATCTATCATAACAGCCACCTACAATAGTGCTTCTACCGTAGCTGATACTTTAGACTGTATCGCCAATCAGTCTTATGCTGAAATAGAACACATTGTCATTGATGGTTTGTCTACAGATGAAACTTTAAAAATCGTAAGGAAATTTCCACATGTAGATAAAATCATTTCTGAAAAAGATCAGGGTATATACGATGCCATGAACAAAGGCATCACACAAGCAAGTGGAGAGATCATTGGCATATTAAATTCTGATGATTTCTATCCAAATACTGATGTCATTCAAAATGTGGTCAATGCTTTTAAGACTCAAAAGGTAGATAGCATATATGGAGACCTCCAGTACATTGATCAAGCCAAAAATCAAAAGGTGATTAGGTATTGGCGAGCTGGTAATTTCAAAACCGATGGTTTCCTTTGGGGCTGGATGCCGCCACATCCCACTTTTTTTGTTAGAAAAAGCATTTACGAAAAGTTTGGACTTTTTGATCTCAACTTGAAAAGTGCAGCTGATTACGAGTTGATGCTTCGCTTTTTACATAAAGAAAAAATCAGTACGCATTATTTATCTCAGGTTTTGGTAAAAATGAGAACCGGAGGCCAGAGCAATGCTACTTTAAAAAATAGATTGCTTGCCAACAGAGAAGATCGACTGGCATGGAAACGCAATGATTTAACCCCCTTTTTTTTCACTACATGGTTAAAACCACTGCGTAAGATTAACCAATTCTTTGTGGGTTGAAAGTTCTATCCACCATGGAGTCGCATAGAGTTACATGGAGTGATCACTCAATCTTTAAACCCAAAACAGAACATATTAATACATGAAGAAAAAAGCACTCTTAACAGGAATAACCGGACAAGATGGTGCCTATCTATCAGAATTTTTGTTAGAAAAAGGCTACGAAGTTCACGGTATAAAAAGAAGATCCTCACTCTTTAATACAGCTCGTATTGATCATTTGTATCAAGATCCACATGAGCAGGATTTAAGGTTTATCCTACATTATGGTGACTTGACCGATTCTACCAACCTTATTAGAATCATCCAAGAGATAAAACCAGATGAAATTTATAACCTGGGTGCACAGTCTCATGTTAAAGTTAGTTTTGAAGCACCAGAATATACAGCCAACTCTGATGCATTGGGTCCCTTGAGAATATTAGAAGCCATCCGCTTATTAGGTATGACCGATCAAATTAAGTTTTATCAGGCTTCTACTTCTGAATTGTATGGCTTAGTGCAGGAAGTACCCCAGTCAGAGAAAACACCGTTTTATCCCAGGTCTCCTTACGCTGTAGCCAAGCTATATGCCTATTGGATTACTGTGAATTATCGAGAAGCGTACAATATGTATGCTTGTAATGGCATACTCTTTAATCATGAATCACCGCTTAGAGGAGAAACTTTTGTGACACGTAAAATCACAAGAGCAGTAGCCAAGATAGGGTTAAGCTTACAAGACAAATTGTACCTGGGAAATTTGGATGCACAAAGAGATTGGGGCCACGCCAAAGATTACGTAGAAGCAATGTGGCTGATGTTGCAACAAGAGGAAGCCAAAGATTTTGTAATTGCAACCGGAAAAACGACCACCGTCAGAGACTTTGTCCGAATGGCTTTTGAGGAAATAGGAATCGAGCTGAAATTCACAGGAAAAGGGGTCAATGAAAAGGGAGTGGTCAGCAAAGTCAATAAGCCGGAATACCAACTTTTGGAAGGGCAAGAAGTAGTAGCTGTAGATCCCCGGTACTTCCGTCCTACTGAGGTGGATTTGTTGATTGGTGATCCAAGTCAGGCCAAAGAGCTGTTGCAGTGGGAACCCAAATATGATCTAAAAGCTTTGGTGCAGGAAATGGTGCAATGCGATATAGAATTGTTTAGGAAAGATCAGTTGTTGAAAGAAGCCGGCTTTGAGGTGAAGAATGAGTATGAGTAGAGTTTGTTTCACCATGGAGTCGTGAGAGTTTCATCGAGTTTTTAATACCCATTTATTACTCTTTTGATTCCGTGTTTTAAACTTTTAACATTAAAGTTCAAAAGTAGACCGTCTCTAACGTTAAGCAATTTTAGATAGGTTAATATTTGGGCTAAGTGTATAGGTGCCAACTCATCTACTGATTTAAGTTCTATTACAAATCTATCTTCAATGAATAAATCGATTCGATAACCAACATCTAGTTTTACATCATCATAAATGAGTGGTAGTGGTTTTTCTTTTTCAACTTTGAAACCAGCATTTACCAATTCATAAAAAAGACATGCTTGATAAGCTGACTCTAATAAACCTGGCCCCAATTTTGAATGTACTCTGAAAGCACATGCTAAAACCTCTCTAGACAATTCATCAATGTGCATATTTTAGTAATTCTTTCAAGCAATATCATAGAAAAAACTTAGAGGACAAACTTTATAAGTAAC
>JBCBCD010000607.1:0-4876 GCA_038530915.1 Bacteroidota bacterium | reverse complement strand
GAGACAAAATCTTCTCGATTAAAATGCAAAAATTATTTTTTTAGTTTTACTAAACTTTGTATTTAAGTGGTTGGGCAAAACACTACTTATTTTGTGTCCAACCACTTAAGGTACAACTCTACTCTTTCTTAGTATACATGTTGGCCACCATTGATGGCATAATTAGCACCAGTGATAAAGCCTGATTCTTCAGAAGCAAGGAAAGAAACCAAATGAGCTATTTCTGCCGTTCCACCCAATCTTCCTACAGGAATGCCTTTTACAATTTTTTCACGTACTTCTTCTGCTACTGCCATTACCATATCGGTGGCAATGTAACCGGGAGAAATCGTGTTAACTGTAACTCCTTTTTTTGCTACTTCAATGGCCAATGTTTTGGTAAAACCATGCATACCCGCTTTTGCAGCAGCATAATTAACCTGTCCGAATTGTGCTCTTTGACCATTAACAGATGAAATATTAATGATACGGCCGTGCCCTTGAGCAATCATAGCATTGATTACATGGCTACAACAGTTGAATACACTGTATAAGTTGGTACGCATTACCAAATCCCAGTTTTCCAATGACATCTTTTTGAAAGAACCATCGCGGGTAATTCCGGCATTGTTTACCAATATATCTACCACTCCTATTTCGTCCTGTATCTTAGCAATCATATTGCCTACTTGTTCGTAATCAGCTACATCTGCCTGATACATGCATGGATCATATCCATCTTCTGCAAGCTTTTGCTTCCAAGCCTCTGCTTTGTTTGGGCTACGATAATTAGCTACTACTTTGTAACCATCATCTGTTAATCTTTTCACCATATGGGTACCAAGGCCACCCGTTGCACCTGTTATTAGTGCGATTCTTCTACCATCTGTCATCATAGTATTAGAGCTTTTGTAAGGTTATCTGATTGGTGTAAATATATAGATATCTATATGTATTTGCAAATATTTTCCCATTGATTTTTATCACCCCTAATTTCAGTCAACCCTACTAATATTCAACTGATCAATTATCGCAAAAAGGCTAAATATCAAGTCATTAAATAGAATCAATAAAAACAGATGAGAAAGAATTTAACACAAGTATCCGTAAGTCAATAGGCATAATAAATCATAACAGACCATCTGGTCTTCATATTATTTGCTGATTTGCTTAGTAATTTAAGCTTGAGTGCTTGGACAACTACTTAGATAAGACTGAAGACAAACACAAACAAAGAGCGAATTTTTAATATCTTTTGATTAGCCACCTGCTCAATCCAACTTCATGACCTATATAACCGTCTCTATCATATTGATCTTTGCATTACTTGGCTTGGTGTACCTTTACTATGAATTCATAGCTGTACCCAGTACTATGCCAGATTCTTCAAAAAACAATGAGATCTTAACTGTGGGAATTGTTAAAAAAATTGCACCTTCGAGCATTTTGAATACAAAGCCCAAATTCATGGATCCCATTCCTGAAATAAATTATCCATACGTTGTAAAGTACACTACCGTTCTTGATGACATTAACTTGGCTTATGTTGATGAGGGAAGGGGCAAGCACACCATCTTATTTGTGCATGGATTGGGTAGCTATCTCAAAGGTTGGATTAAAAACATTGATGAGCTGAAGAAATATTATCGATGCATCGCATTGGATTTACCAGGTTATGGAAAGTCAAGTAGAGGAAATTACTCCTACGATATGAGTTTTCATTCGAGGGTGGTTCGATCTTTCATAGAAAAAAAGAACCTAAAACATGTTATCCTGGTTGGTCACTCTATGGGTGGTCAAGTGTCTATGACTACCGTACTGAATAGTAGTGAGAGAATCAATAAATTAATATTGGTAGCACCTGCTGGAATTGAAACGTTTTCAGAGGCAGAAAAAATATTGGTCAACAACTTCTACCACCCTAGCTTATTAAAAGCAGCTACAGAATCTCAAATCAAAAGAAATTTCAAACTCAACTTTTTCAATTTTCCCGAAGATGCTAACTTCATGATTGAGGACAGGTTTTTGCTAAAAGAAACCAAATGGTACGATACCTATTGTGAAATGATCCCTAAATGTGTACTGGGTATGTTGAATCAACCTGTATTTAATAAGATTGATAAAATCGATATTCCCACTTTGATCATTTATGGTGAAAATGATATGCTAATCCCCAATAAACTGCTACATCCTAACCTGAGTACCACCAAAGTAGGGAAAATGGCCAATAATAAAATTCCCAATAGCAGTTTAAAAATGGTACGTCGCTGTGGGCATTTCGCACAATGGAATCAAGCAGAAGAAGTGAATGAGTTGATGAAAGAATTTGTTGGATAACTCATGTTTTAACCAACACATCAATAACTAATTATTAGCTTTCTGAATCAACTTAGTGGAATCCACCTTCAACGTATCTGAGTTCTTTACCTTAAGTGCCTCTCGTTCTGCCTTAATGGTCTCTATCTGATCTTTTAGGTTAAGATCTACCTTATTGATGAACCTGTGGTAAGAACGGATAATGACCCTTGCCATATCATCAGGATGATACAACTCAAAACCTCTTAAGTAGTGTGACAATCTGGAACCTTCATAAAACCCCCAATTGTAAATGATCCACCTTCCTAAGCTAAAATGGAGCTTACGAACAGCCTCTTCCTCTTCTATTTCTTTGAATTTTTGTTTGGACTCTTTATCGATCAGGCGATCCAATTCGGTGAAGGCTTCACCAAAATCTTTGGGTATGTACACATCAAACAAATAAGCTTCTTTTATTCGTTTGCGATAGTTTTCAGGGAATTTACTTAAGTCTTCTTTTTGCTGAGCGAAAATATTGGCAGGTGTCAGCAAAAAGCCAATAAACAGGCTTAGACAGAAGGTAAATATGATTTGTTTAAGCATGCTTCTTTGATTTTGGCGTAGTTAAGGGATGTAATAAACTGGTTAGAAGGTTAGGGTTGAGAAGGTTATTAACTATAAATAATTAATAACCTTCTCAACGAAAGTATGAAGTTATAACGAACAGAAACTTATATTCATTACATATTTTACCTTTCAATTACACTTCTACCAACGAATCAAAGCAGATCCCCAGGTAAATCCACTACCAAATGCTGCTAAACAAACCAAATCACCACGTTTCACCCTTCCTGTTTCTACTGCCTCAGCCAGAGCTACTGGAATAGAAGCTGCTGTTGTATTTCCATATTTCTGTATGTTGTTCATGACCTTTTCATCCGGCAATCCCATTCTTTTTTGAACAAACTGGCTAATGCGTAAATTTGCTTGGTGAGGTACCAACAAATCGATATCCGCAGGGGTCAAATTTTGAGATTCCAAAGCCTCCATGATAACCTGTGGGAATTTCTGTACAGCCATTTTAAATACAAACTGACCTTCCATATTCGGATAAAACTGACCTTCCTCCACCATATGGTTATTCAGGAAAATATCACCAAAATCTGCATCAGAAAAGCCATAATCAACTTCTTCACCCATTTGCTTCAAATGATAGCCCCCATGAGACCCTGGAGATAAGACAGCTAATTTTTCTGCATAGGTTCCATCAGAGTGTAACTTGGTAGTCAATACACCTTGATTCTCTTCTGCAGTAGGTTGCACTACAACTGCTCCTGCCCCATCGCCAAAAATAACAGATACGTTTCTACCTCTCGTAGAAAAGTCTAAACCCATAGAATGCATTTCGGCTCCAACCAAAAGTACATTCTTGTACATACCGGTTTTTACAAACTGATCAGCGACAGAAAGGCCGTAAACAAAGCCAGAACATTGGTTGCGAATATCAAGTGCTCCTATCTCTGTTTTTGTAATTCCCATGGCTCTTTGTAGCAAAACGCCACAACCCGGGAAAAAGTAATCTGGGCTTAAGGTTGCAAAAATGATAAAATCAATATCTTCTTTCTGGATTCCTGCGTCTGCTATCGCCTTTTCAGCGGCTTTTACGCCCAAAGTAGTTGTAGTTTCTTCCAATCTTTTGGCAAAACGACGTTCAACGATACCTGTTCTTTCTCTTATCCATTCATCAGACGTATCCATGTATTTTGTCAAATCATTATTCGATACTACTTGTTCAGGAACGTAATACCCTATTCCCCCTATTTTTGATCTTAGCATAATTTGGTTAATTTATTTGATTAATCAAGGCCCAAAATACTAGTTTTTAAGAAATTTCAATGCTGCTTAGCTGATGAAACGACATCTAAGTAGCACAAATCCAGTACGAATTAACTTAAGTTGCGATCACGCTCGCAATTGAATTAAATTATGGAGGTTAAACATAAATTAACGATGTTATAACATAAAATACCTATATTCCGATCATCCTATGGTTATTATTCATTTGAAGTGCCGTCAGAAAGTACAGTCGCATGATTAAAATAAAAAGCTGTAGGTTCTAAATCTTTTACTAATAAGACTCCATAATTTACAATAATGGTACTAAAAGGATGATAATATCCTTATTTTTGCCCCGTTAAAAGAGAAGGGAGTAAGATACATAATCATTATATCAATAATTATTCTTTAATTTTTTGAGCAACCATCTATCATATAAAAAAATTAAATTCATCTTATTACAAATTGCATGGCTAACATTTGTAGTTAAGGTGCCTGCTCAGCCGATAGGATATCTATCTGAGTTCTATTCTTTGAAAGAAGGTCTTTCCAATAGATTAGTCACTGAATTTCAATACATTAATCCTGGTTACCTATGGCTGGGAACACAAGATGGGTTAAATAAATTTGATGGTTACACCTTTACCATTTTTGATGATCAAGCAGACAACCCCAATCAGATAAGTGGTAACTATATTGATAAGCTATTAAAACATCATACCGAAAAGCTATTTAACCCATCTTGTGTTCCCAGCCATAGGTAACC